>JACZUY010000181.1 GCA_022572945.1 Pseudomonadota bacterium | reverse complement strand
GGTCGCCGAGGCGACCGCCGAGGCGCTCGCTCTCGCCACCACCGGCCGCCCGGGGCCCGTGGTCGTGCCGCTGCCCGAGGACGTGACCGAGGGCGACGCCGGCGATCCCGCGATTCCCGCGCCTAAGCCACGCGCCGCCACCCCGCCGCCGCCCGCGGCGGTCGCCGAGGCGGCCACGCTCATCGCCGCCGCGCGCCGGCCGATCGTGATCTCGGGCGAGCTGGTCTCGTGCGAGGGCGCGCACCGGGCGCTCGCCGATTTCGTCGCCGCATCGGGCGCCGGCGTCGTCACCAGCTTCCGGCGGCAGGACACGTATGCCAACGACGATCCCGCGTACTTCGGCCATTTCGGCATCGGCCGGGCGCCGTTCCAGCGTGAAGCGTGGGCCGAGTGCGACCTCGTCATCGCCGCCGGAAGCCGGCTCGACGCGGTCACCACCGAGGACTACACGCTCATCCGCGACGACCAGACGCTGATTCACGTCCATGTCGATCCATCGGTGTTCGGCCGCACGCGCGACGCCGACCTCGCCATCGCCGCCGACGTGGCGCCGACGCTCGAGGCGCTGGGCGCGGCGCTGCCGCCGCCGCCCAACGAGCGTCTCGCCTGGCGCGACGGCGTCAACCAGGCGCTCCGCGGGTACATGAGCGACGGCCCGCGCGCGCTTGGCGAGGTCGACATGCGCGCGGTCGTCAAGGCGGTCGCCGCGCGGCTCGACGGCGACCACGTCCTCGCCAACGACGCCGGCAACTTCGCCAGCTGGGTCCACCGCTATTTCTTCTACACCCGGCCCCACAGCCAGGCGGGGCCGAGCTCGGGCGCGATGGGCGCCGGGGTGCCGGGGGCGGTGGCGGCCAAATGCGCCCGGCCCGAGGCGACGGTCGTCGCCTTCGTCGGCGACGGCGGCTTCCTGATGACCGGGCAGGAGCTCGCCACCGCCGCGCAATTCGGCCTCGCGATCAAGGTGATCGTCTGCGACAACGGCGCCTACGGCACCATCCTGATGCACCAGCACCGCAATTTCGGCGCGGACGCATACCACGGGGTGCGGCTCGCCAACCCCGACTTCGCGGCGATGGGGCGCGCCTACGGCGTCCCCGCGTGGCGGGTCGAGAAGACCGCCGACTTCGCCCCCGCCTTCGACGCCGCGCTGGCGCACGACGGCCCGGCGCTGATCCACCTGTTGACCGACATCCGCGACATCTCGGCGTTCGGCCCGCTCGGGGGGTGAATTCCAACACTTGCCCGAGCGCCTGGGCATCGCCATTCTGAGGGGCATGGGCGACAGCGAGCGTGGGGCGTTCACAGCGCGGGTGTTGAGCGGTATCGGCGAGGTTCCGGCCGCGGCGTGGGACGCGTGCGCCGGCGACGGCAACCCGTTCGTCAGCCACGCCTTTCTGTCGGCGCTCGAAGAGTCGGGCTCGGCCACGGCGGAAACCGGCTGGGCGCCGCGCCACGTGGTGATCGAGGACGCCGACGGGCGCGACGCGGACGGCCGCGTTGTCGGCGCCGCGCCGATGTATCTCAAGTCGCATTCCTACGGCGAGTACGTGTTCGACCACGGCTGGGCCGACGCCTTCGAGCGCGCCGGCGGCCGCTACTACCCCAAGCTCCAGGTCGCGGTGCCGTTCACCCCGGTTTCAGGACCGCGCCTGCTCGCCCGGCCCGGCCCGCGGGCCGCGGGCGTGCGCCGCGCGCTCGCTGCCGCGCTCGCCGACGTCACCCGCCGGAGCGACGCGTCGTCGCTGCACGTGACCTTCTGCACCGAGGCCGAATGGCGGCTGCTCGGAGATCTCGGCTTCCTGTTGCGCAGCGACCGCCAGTTCCACTGGACGAACGACGGCTACGCGAGCTTCGACGACTTCCTCGGCGCGCTGTCGGCGCGCAAGCGAAAGACCATCCGGCGCGAGCGGCGCGACGCGCTCGCCAATGGGATCACCATCGAAACCTTGACAGGAAACGACATAAAATCAGAGCATTGGGACGCGTTCTTCACGTTCTACACCGCGACGAGCGACCGCAAATGGGGGTTCCCCTACCTCACCCGCGACTTCTTCGACCGGCTCGGCGCGGGGCTCGGCGGGCGCGTCGTGCTGATAATGGCGCGGCGTGAAGGCCGCCTCATCGCCGGCGCGCTCAACGTGATCGGCCGCGATGCGCTTTACGGCCGCAACTGGGGCACGATCGAGCATCATCCGTTCCTGCATTTCGAGCTGTGTTATTACCGCGCCATCGACTTCGCCATCGAGCGCGGCCTCGGGCGCGTCGAGGCCGGCGCCCAGGGGCCGCACAAGATCGCCCGCGGCTATCTCCCCGTGCACACGTACAGCGCCCACTGGATCCGGCATGCGGCGTTGCGCGACGCGGTCGCGCACTTCCTCGCCCGCGAACGCCCCGCGGTCGACGCCGAGGTCGAATTCCTCGCCGACCACGCGCCTTTCCGCAAGGGGTAGTTTGCCGGATTTCAAAACGTTCGGATCGGTTTGAAATCCGAAGCCCGCGACTGCGGGCCGCCGCTTATGCGGCGTAAGGCTGCGTGCCGTTTGAACGCCTATCGGTCATTCTTGATGACCGATAGTATAATTTCCCGAAGAGCGAGGCTCGAATAGATCAGCCGGAAACGGTATCATTCCCCCGAGCCGATGAAGAAACCTTCATCGGCTCGGCGGCAAGCGCGCCGTATTGATCGCAACAAGAGGGGCGCCGCGCCCCCTGGCGCGAAAGCCAAGGGGCCGGATGGCCCCGCCCGGCGCCTGAGGGAACGTTAGGCTGAGTCCATTCTTGGGCTCGCCGGTATGATACTTTCCGGGACCGGCCATTGAACGGGGAGCCGACGTGTTCTTTCCCTATCGAGACGACAACCCGCGCCACCACGGGCCACCGCTGGCAACGTTCGCCATCATCGGCATCTGCACGGCGGTTTATCTGCTCGTGCAACTCCCGCTCGGACCCCATGAAGGCCAAGCCTATGCGCTGAGCTTCGGCTTCATTCCAGCGGTGTTTTTCGGACAGGCCGAGTTGGTCAGCGAACTGGCGCGGGTGCCCTCTACGGCGACGCTGGTCACCAGCATGTTCTCGCACGGCGGGTTGCTGCACCTGGTGGGCAACATGTGGTTCCTCTGGCTTTACGGCGACAACGTCGAGGACGCCATGGGGCGGTTCCGCTATCTGCTCTTCTTCTTGATATGCGGCCTTGCCGGCACGCTCGCCCATGGGTTGGTGGACCCGGCCAGCCGGGTGCCCCTGGTCGGCGCCTCGGGTGCGATCAGCGGCGTGATCGCCGCCTATCTCCTGATCTGGCCCCGCGCCAACATCCGCGTCTTCTATTGGTTGTTCATCTTCATCGGCACGATCAATGTGCCCGCCTTCCTGGTGCTCGGCCTTTGGATCGTCGAGCAGTTGTTCGCCCTGCCGGCGGCGATGCAGGCCCAGGGCGGCATCGCCATCGTCGCCCATCTGGGCGGCTTTGCGACCGGGCTTGCCCTGACGCCGTTTCTGAAACGGCGCGGCGTCAAGCTGTTTCAGTCGCCGCACAGCGCCGCCTTCGCCCGCAGTCGGACCAGAACCCTCCGCCGCGGGTCCGTCCCCGAGGTGCGACGAAAGCGAGACTGAGCCGGCGCGCCGGTTGGCGAACTTGCGCCGAAAGCCGGAACGAGGGTTGGGTTTCAAGAACGGCCCGAAACGGCTCCTTTATCCAAATTCCATGGCTTGCGCGACAAAAGGGATTGCGCTAACCCTCTTGGCCATATGGAGTTGACCGTTGTTTGATCATCCACGTTTCGACAAATACAGCTTCGAAGACATTCCGCTCAACAGAGACCTATATCTCATGGATGAGATGTGGCTGGGCGCGTATGAACAATCCTTGGTGACTATGTTCGAAGGTGGTGACTACGAGAACGTTGGTTATATCAGCTATGCAGCAGCGAGAAGCGTCGGCCGATCCACCGTTGAGCTGTCGTGGTATCCCAACATTCATACTAGGTTCCACGAAGTCCTGATATCTCTTCCACGAGAGCAGTTCGTCACGTGTGTAGGGTGCGACGATTACGACGAAAAGCCACGTATATTCGTCAAGAGTGCGTGGTTAGAGAATTTACACTTGCGATCCTATTCCGTCTTTTCCTTGGTAGACGCGATTGGATTCAAAAAGGCACTTGAAAGCGGCTCCCTAACGAGGGAAAAGCTTCTCCTATTGCGAGATCGAATTGACGCTGTTGCGGAGCAATACCCGGATATTTCGTTTATTTCATTCGCAGATAGTTTGCTCTTAAAGAGCAATTGGTCTGTCGGACAATATAACAGTCACATCAAGTATAACTATGAGCCTGAGATATTCATTCGACTAATATCGGAAATTCAATCGGCGTACCGCGAGGTGCTCGGGCTAGGCGTTTATGCTGTTCTCACACAAGGCAGTAACGAATACTATGATGATCCCCTCCTACATATATCAGCCACAAAAAACCACATATCTCTCAACAGTCTAGGGCTGCCATTTGCTCAGCTAATGTCCATTGAGAGGGCCGCAAGAGCAGCCATCAGGAGCAAAGTGCATGACCCCGCAGACCTCTACATGGACGAGAACTTTTTCCGCTCGCTGAGCTTCGTCTTCGAGTTCCAAAAAGACTCGTGCGGAAAGAACGCTTATCGAGAACCGCTGATGGGTGAGAACAGCTTATACTTCTTTGCAGAC
>JACZUY010000024.1 GCA_022572945.1 Pseudomonadota bacterium | reverse complement strand
CACCGTCTTCAAGGACGCGCCGGAACAGTTATTTAACGCGATTTCCTCGCCTTGTTTGTTAACACCGCACGAAGGCGAGTTCGGGCGCATCTTCGGGCACCAGGGCGACCGGGTGGCGCGCGCGCGCGCCGCCGCGGCGGAAAGCGGCGCCGCGGTCCTGCTCAAGGGCCCCGACACGGTGATCGCCGGCGCGGACCGGCGCGCGGCGATCAACGAGAATGCGCCGCCGGAGCTCGCCACCGCCGGCAGCGGCGACGTTCTGGCCGGTATCGCGCTCGGCCTCATGGCCCAGGGAATGGCGCCGTTCGAAGCCGGTTGCGCGGCGGCGTGGCTGCACGGCGCCGCCGCCGCCCGCTTCGGACCCGGCCTCATCGCCGAGGACCTGTGCGAGACGCTCCCGGCGGCGCTCGCGGAGCTGTTCAAGAGCGAAACCTGACTCACCCTTGCAACCGTGCCCGCGAGCGCGACATTCTAGGACATGGCAGAGCAATCCAGGGCAAGCCTGATCGACCGTACGCTGTCGCAGCTGCGCAGCGCATGGAACGACATCGCGAGCTCGATGCGGAGCGGCGCCGTCCGGCCCGGACTGCCCGACGATGACCTCGAGCGGCTGCACCGCAGTATGGTCGAATGCCTCGATGGGCGGGGCGGCGAAGTCTCGGCCCGGGCGCGCGCCGCCGATCTCGGCCGCGTCTATCTCACGCTCGACGCGGACGGGCGGGGGCGCTTCCTCGGGATGTTGGCGCGCGACTTCGCCACCGACGGCGCGGCGGTGAACGCGGCGATCGACGCCTACCGCGCGTCCGCAGGCGATGACGCCCGCCGGGACGCCGAGGCCGCGCTGAGGCGCGTGCTGGCGCCGCCCAGGCTGCGACTGCTCACTCAGTTCAACGCCCTGCCTGACGGCGTCAAGTTCCTGGTCGATCTGCGCGCCGATCTCTTGCAGATCCGCAACGAAGACCCTTGCCTCGCCGGTTTGGAAGCCGACCTCAAGCAGCTGTTGACGTCGTGGTTCGACATCGGCTTTCTCGACTTGCGGCGGATCACGTGGGACGCCCCGGCGACGCTCCTCGAAAAGCTCATCGCCTACGAGGCGGTGCACGAGATCCGCTCGTGGAGCGATCTCAAGAACAGGCTCGATTCGGACCGCCGCTGCTTCGCCTTCTTTCATCCGCGGATGCCCAACGAGCCGCTCATCTTCGTCGAGGTCGCGCTGGTCAACGGCATCGCCAGCAATGTCCAGGCGCTGCTCGACGAATCGGCGCCCGAGCGGGACCCGAATGCGGCCGACACGGCGATCTTCTACTCGATCTCGAACGCGCAGATCGGGCTCGCCGGCATCAACTTCGGCGGCTTCCTGATCAAGCGCGTGGCCGACGCCCTCGCGGGCGAGTTCAATGGTCTCAGGACGTTCGCGACGCTGTCGCCGATTCCCGGATTCCGCCGTTGGCTCGACCCGCTGCTCGCGGCGGGCGACGAATCGCTCATCAGCCGCGCCGAGGCCAAGGCGTTGGCCGGGCATACCGGCGCCGGGGACGGCCATGCGGCCATGCGCGCGCTGCTCGATTCACCGTGGCACGAAGACGGGGAGGCGGCGCGGCTGTTGAAACGGCCGCTGGCGCGGCTTTGCGCCCGTTACATCCTGCACGAAAAGCGCGGCGATCGGCCGCTCGACCGCGTCGCCCGGTTTCATCTGATCAACGGCGCGCGGGTGGAACGCATCAACTGGCTCGCCGACACCTCGTCGAGAGGCCTCGGAATCGCCGCCGGCATGATGATCAACTACGTCTACAAGCTCGACGAGATCGAGGAGAACCACGAAGCTTACACTGCGGAGGGCAGGGTGGCGGCCTCGAGCGCCGTTCGGGCGTTGCTCCGCGGCCAGCCGCAATCCGCCGCCGCCGACTGAGCCCCGCGGCCCTAACGGAACGAGCATATGACCGCGCGCACCTCGGCATCGAAACGCGGATCGGCCAAGGTCGAGCCGCGGGCGCACGCCCTCGCGTGTCTGCGCGCGCTCGAGCGCAAGGTGCTGTGGCTCGCCGCGTGGACGATCCACAACGCCAATCACATCCGCACCTCGCGCGACGGGCTCAAGGTGGGCGGCCACCAGGCGTCGTGCGCGTCGAGCGTGACGCTGATGACGGCGCTCTACTTCGACGTGCTCGGGCGCGCGGACCGGGTCGCGGTGAAACCGCACGCGGGCCCGGTGTTCCACGCCATCCAGTATCTCCTCGGCAACCAGACGCGCGACAACCTCGAACGCTTCCGGGCGCTGGGGGGCGCGCAGTCGTATCCGTCGCGCACCAAGGACGCCGACGACGTCGATTTCTCGACTGGCTCGGTGGGCCTCGGCGTGGCGATGACCAGCTTCGCCAGCCTGGTGCAGGACTACGTGCGGCTCAAGGGCCTGGCGCCCGACGACGCGCCGCCGGGCCGCATGGTGGCGCTCGTCGGCGACGCCGAGCTCGACGAGGGCAACATCTTCGAGTGCCTGCTCGAGGGCTGGAAGCACGACGTGCGCAACGTCTGGTGGGTGATCGACTACAACCGCCAGAGCCTCGACGCCGTGGTCACCGACCGGCTGTTCGGGCGCATCGACGAGCTGTTCGCGAACATGGGCTGGCGCGTGGTCACGCTGAAGTACGGCACGCGGCTCCAGGCGGCGTTCGCGCGCCCCGGCGGCGAGACGCTCAGGAAGTGGATTGACGACTGCCCCAACTCGCTGTACTCGGCGCTGGTCTTCATGGGCGGCGCGGCGTGGCGCGAGCATTTGATCCGCGATATCGGCGACGCGCCCGGAATCAAGCAGCTGTTGGACGACCACGACGACGAACGCCTCGCCGCGCTGATGACCAATCTTGCCGGCCACGACCTCGAATCGGTGCTCGAAGCGTTTCATGCGGTTACCGACGACGCCCCGACGTGCTTCATCGCCTACACGATCAAGGGTTACGGACTGCCGTTCGCGGGCCACAAGGACAACCACGCCGGGTTGATGAACCCGGGGCAGATGGCCGAGTTCAAGCGCCGCAACCGCATCCGCGACGGCGCCGAGTGGGAGCGCTTCGAGGCCCTCGACGTGGACGCCGGCGCACTCGAGCGATTCCTCGCCTCGGTTCCGTTCGCCGCCGGCGGGCCGCGCCGCTTCGATGCGCCGAAGATTCCGGTGCCGGCGGTTCTGCCGACGCCGGCGGCTGCGAACATGTCGACGCAGGAAGGGTTCGGACGCATCCTCGCCGAGATCGGGCGTGAAAGCAGCGAGTTCGCGGGGTGCATCGTCACCACCTCGCCCGACGTCGCGGTCTCGACCAGCCTCGGCGGCTGGGTCAACCGGCGCGGCGTGTTCGGGCGCCATGTGCGCGAGGACGTCTTCAAGGAGCAGGAGGTGGTTTCGGCCCAGCGCTGGGAGATGTCGCCGCAGGGCCAGCACATCGAGCTCGGAATCGCCGAGAACAACCTGTTCATCCTATTGGCCGCGCTCGGGCTCTCGCATTCGCTGTTCGGCGCACGGCTGCTGCCGGTGGGCACGCTTTACGATCCGTTCATCCAGCGCGGCCTCGACGCGCTCAACTACGCCTGCTACCAGGACGCGCGCTTCATGCTCGTGGCGACGCCGTCGGGGGTGACGCTGGCGCCCGAGGGCGGCGCGCACCAGTCGATCGCGACGCCGCTCATCGGCCTCGCCCAGGACGGCATCGCCGCGTTCGAGCCCGCGTATGTCGACGAGCTGGCGACGATCATGGCGTGGGCGTTCGACTATATGCAGCGCGACGGCACGGGCGGGTCCGACACCGCGTGGCTGCGCGACCGCGAGGGCGGCTCGGTGTATCTCAGGCTCTCGACCCGGCCGGTCGAGCAGCCCCGGCGCGAGGTCGACGAGACGCTGCGCGCGAGTGTTATCTCCGGGGGCTACTGGCTGAACGAGCCGGCGCCCGGCGCCGAGCTTGCCATCGTCTTCACCGGCGCGGTCGCCCCCGAGGCGGTCGAAGCGCATCGGCAGATTCTCGAAGACGTACCCGGCGCCGGGCTACTGGCGGTGACCTCGGCCGACCGGCTCAACGCCGGTTGGCACGCCGCCGGGCGGGCGCGCCAGGAGGGCGTGCGCGACGCGCGCGCACACATCGAGCGACTGCTCGCGCCGCTCGCCCCCGACGCGGGAATTGTGACCGTGATCGACGGGCACCCGGCGGCGCTGGGCTGGCTCGGGTCGGTCCGCGGCCATCGCGTCTACCCGCTGGGGGTCGAGCATTTCGGCCAGTCGGGCGATCTGCCCGATCTCTACCGGGCCTGCCGGCTCGACGTGGACGCCATCGTCGAGGCCGGCGCGGCGGCCTGCCTGGAACGACTCGGCGGGTGAACGAAACCGGGTTCGCGCTGGTTGCCCGGCGCAACGGCGTGCTATAGAGCGGATGTTTCGAGCAATGCCGGCCGTGCGGGCGTGGTGGAACTGGTAGACACGCCAGATTTAGGTTCTGGTGGCGCAAGCCTTGGGGGTTCGAGTCCCTCCGCCCGCACCATTCCATGGTTTCAAAGCGTTATACCGGTTTTCCCGGACCATTTGGCAAGACCGGGCGAGGCTGCGCGTGGCGCGGATTCGTTTGGCATTAGATGATAGCCATCGAGAAAAACCTCGGTTATAAGAGGTTCAATGATAACGGGGGTATAACGGGGGCGTATCAAATGAGGAGGTTGTCCGCGGTCTGCGTCGCGGCGTTCGTGGCCGCGCTCGTTGCCGGTACGGCGGCAGAGGCGTTCGAGGGCGAGGCCCAACCCGGGGTACGGTTCTACCTCGCCTTCCCATTCGGTCCGGACAAGAACAAGCAAGCCACGCCGTCGATCGGATTCCGCATCGGCCTGGGCTCCGACTCGCTGCCGTACGGCGAGGATCCGCGCGATTACGGCAACGCGCAGGCATACAACAGCAGTCAGCTTGCACTGCCGCGCGGCGAGTTCGATTTCCGCTGGCGTCTGGACGGCACGTCGAGCACGAAATTCAACGGCCTCGACGTCGAGCAAACGTTGGGTGCGCTGTACGCCGCGAATGGCGAGGACGCCTTCGAGGGTGTCATTATTCCGCTCGCGGTCGTTGGCGGCGGTATCGCAATTTTCGTCGGGGTGAAGGCAGCTCACTGACCCGGCGAGGGGTTGAGCGACCGCGGCCCCGCGTGGCGCGCGCCGCTGGCGGGTGCTTCCGATACGGCGCCCCCGGACACATCACCACGACACCCACACCTCCCGACTGCGTCGTTCGATCGCCGCAGATCGTTTGACGCTGGCCCCGAAACCGGGTAAATCCGCGTGCCACACAAGGTCGGCGCGGCGCACGCCGGCATCGCTTCGATGATTGGCCGGGGCCGCCGCCGCGATGGCCGGCTCGCCCACGACGACAAACGTCGGCTCGCGTCCGCGTGACACGGAGATCGAGCGCTCGATGGAAGTCATTCAGACCAAAACCGACGGGCTCAAGCGCGAGTTCAAGGTGATCGTCGACGCGAAGGACATCGAATCGCGGATCCAGGATCGCCTCGAAGACCTGCGCAAGACCGCCCGCATCCCCGGGTTCCGGCCTGGCAAGGCGCCGGCCGAGTTGCTGCGCAAGCGCTACGGCGAATCGCTCCGCAACGAAATCGTCGAACAGGCGCTCAATCAGACCTCGTCCCAGGCGCTCGCCGAGCAGGCGGTGCGCCCGGCGATGCAGCCGCGGATCGAGGTCACCAAGTCCGCCGAGGGCGACGACCTCGAGTACACCATGGCCGTGGAGATGATGCCGGAGATTTCGCCCGGTAATTTCGAGGACCTCAAGCTCACCCGCTACACCGCCGAGGCGAGCGACGCGGAAATCGATCGGGAGCTCGAAGGCATGGCGGCGAACGCCAAGAGGTACGCGCCGGTCGCCAAACCGCGTAAGTCAAAGAAGGGCGACGCCCTGGTGATCGACTTCGTCGGCAAGGTCGACGGCGTCGAGATCGAAGGCGGCAGCGGCAAGGACCACCGTCTCGAGCTCGGATCGAGTGCGTTCGTCGAAGGCTTCGAGGACCAGCTCATCGGCGTCAAGCCGGGCGATCACGTCGAGGTGAATCTGACGTTTCCCGACAAATACGTGAACGACGCGCTCGCCGGGAAGGACGCCGTCTTCGCGGTCGACGTCAAGGAGATCCAGGAAGTCAGGTCGGTGCCGGTCGACGACGCGTTCGCCAAGGGCCACGGGTTCGACGACCTCGCGGCGATGCGCGCGGCGCTCAAGCAACAGATGGACCGGGAATTCGCCAGCGCCTCCCGCGCGAAGCTCAAGCGCGCGCTCCTCGATGAGCTCGCCGAACGGCACGACTTTCCGGTGCCCGACGGCCTGGTCGACATCGAGTTCGACGCCATCTGGCAGCGGATCGAAGAGGACCGGGCAAACCACCGGATCGATCCCGACGACGCCGGGCGCAGCGACGAAGAGCTCCGCGCCGAGTACCGGGGGATCGCCGAGCGGCGGGTCCGGCTCGGCTTGCTGCTTGCGGAGATCGGCCAGCGCAACAACGTCGTGATCGATCAGGACGAGCTCAACCGCGCAGTGATCGAGCGCGCCCGGTCCTTTCCAGGCCAGGAAGACAAGGTGCTCGCCCATTACCGCGATAACCCCGAGGCGCTGACCGAGCTGCGCGCGCCGCTACTGGAAGAGAAAGTTGTCGATCTCATCGTCTCCAAGGCCAACGTCACGGAGAAGAAGGTTTCGGCCGAAAAGCTGATGAGCGACACCGACGCCGACGCGCCCGTGGCCAAACCGAAGGCGCCCGCCAGGAAAAAGGCGGCGCCGAAGAAAAAGGCGGCGGCGAAGCCGGACCCGAAGTAAGCGGCGAGCGCCACCGGCCCGAACATGGAACAAGATCATGGCTGATCCCACCGAGACCTACATGAACTACCTCGTCCCCATGGTGGTCGAGCAAACCGCCCGCGGGGAGCGCGCCTACGACATCTTTTCGCGCCTCTTGAAGGAGCGCATCATCTTCCTCACCGGCCCGGTGGACGACGGCGTCGCCAGCCTGGTGACCGCACAGCTTCTGTTCCTCGAGGCGGACAACCCGAAAAAGGACATCTCGTTCTATATCAACTCGCCGGGCGGCGTCGTCACCGCGGGGCTCGCGGTGTACGACACCATGCAGTATATCCGCCCCGCCGTGGTGACGCTTTGCATCGGCCAGGCCGCATCGATGGCGTCGCTGCTGTTGGCGGCGGGCGCGCCGGATCAGCGCTATGCGTTGCCCAACGCCCGCATCATGCTCCACCAGCCCCAGGGCGGTACGCAAGGGGCGGCGGCGGACATCGAGATCCACGCCCGCGAGATCATCGCAACCCGCGACCGGCTCAATCAGATGTACGTCAAGCACACCGGACAATCGATCGAGACGATTGAAAAAAGCATGGACCGCGACAATTTCCTGTCAGCCGAAGCGGCGAAGGATTTCGGGCTGATCGACGAGGTCATCGTCATGCGCCCGACGCCGGATGGCGATGACGAAGACGAGAAAGCGGCGGAGAAAAGCGATTAACCGTTCTTTGACCGAAGCAAACTAGGGTCGGGGAAAGCGTGTAAAGTGGCCGTGCGCCGGCCCACCGCGACGCCCGCCGCAGGTTTTTGAAGGGGCGTGTTTCAGTTGTTGTGCTGGCGGTTGAGAGTTGGCTAACATGGTAAGGCAGCGCAGAGGCCTGAGGATGGCGCGGTTATGAACAAGCCCAGCGGCGGCGATTCAAAGAATACGCTCTACTGCTCGTTCTGCGGCAAGAGCCAGCACGAGGTGCGCAAGCTGATCGCCGGCCCCACGGTGTTCATCTGCGACGAGTGCGTCGAGCTGTGCATGGACATCATCCGCGAGGAGCACAAGAACGCGCTCGTCAAATCGCGCGATGGCGTGCCCACGCCGATGGATATCTACGGAGTTCTCGACGACTACGTCATCGGCCAGGACTATGCCAAGCGCGTGCTCTCGGTCGCGGTGCACAACCACTACAAGCGTTTCCACCACGACGCCAAGTCGAACGACGTCGAGCTCGCCAAATCGAACATTTTGCTGGTTGGCCCGACCGGCTGCGGCAAGACGCTGCTCGCGCAGACGCTGGCGCGCATCCTCGACGTACCGTTCACCATGGCCGACGCGACGACGCTGACCGAGGCGGGCTACGTCGGCGAGGACGTCGAGAACATCATCCTCAAGCTCTTGCAGGCGGCCGACTACAACGTCGAGCGCGCCCAGCGCGGCATCGTTTACATCGACGAGGTCGACAAGATATCGCGCAAATCCGACAACCCGTCGATCACGCGCGACGTGTCGGGCGAGGGCGTGCAACAGGCGCTGTTGAAGATCATGGAAGGCACCGTCGCGTCGGTCCCGCCGCAGGGCGGCCGCAAGCACCCGCAGCAGGAATTCCTGCAGGTCGACACCACCAACATCCTGTTCGTCTGCGGCGGCGCGTTCTCGGGCCTCGAGAAGATCATCGCCGCGCGCGGCCGCGGCACCTCGATCGGATTTGGCGCCGACGTGCGGTCGGCCGACGACCGAAATACCGGCGACATCCTGCGCGAGATCGAACCCGAGGATCTGTTGAAGTTCGGTCTGATCCCCGAGTTCGTCGGACGTCTGCCGGTGATCGCTTCGCTCGACGACCTCGACGAGGACGCGCTGGTCGACATTCTCACCAAGCCCAAGAACGCGCTCGTCAAGCAGTTCCAGAAGCTGTTCGAAATGGAGGACGTGCGACTCACGTTTTCCGCGGACGCGCTGCGCAGCATCGCGCGCCGGGCGATCGCCCGCAAGACCGGAGCGCGCGGACTACGTTCGATCCTCGAAGACATTCTCCTCAATTCCATGTTCGATCTGCCGGGCTACGAAGGCGTCGAGGAAGTGGTCATCAATCGCGATATCGTCGATGGCCGCGTCGAACCATTGCTGATCTACGCCGACCGTCGCGAGGAACTGGAGTCGAGCGCTTCGTAGCGCCCTTGAAGGGGCGGTGGCCAGGCCCCACCTCATGTTTGGTCGGCTTCACGCATTTGGCACGGATTGCAAGCCGGTCCGGGCAAGCAGATTCGAGGTAAAGTTTTGACGATCGAACACGGTTCGCCGTTCCCCGTATTGCCGTTGCGCGACATCGTCGTCTTCCCGCACATGATCGTGCCGCTGTTCGTCGGGCGCGAGAAGTCGGTACGGGCGCTCGAAGACGTGATGAAGGACGACAAGCAGATTCTTCTCGTCGCCCAGAAGGACGCGTCGCAGGACGATCCGACCACCGACGACATCCACCGGGTGGGAACCATCGGCACGGTGTTGCAGCTCCTCAAGCTGCCCGACGGCACCGTCAAGGTACTGGTCGAGGGCGGCGCGCGCGCACGCATCCTGCGGTTTACCGAAAACGCCGACTTCTTCCAGGCCGAGGCCGTCGAGATCGACGAGAAAGAGGCCGAAACGCCAGAGATCGAGGCGCTGGCGCGGTCGGTGATTTCGCAGTTCGAGCACTACATCAAGCTCAACAAGAAGATCCCGCCCGAGGTGGTGGTGTCGCTCAACCAGATCGACGATCCGAGCAAGCTCGCCGACACCGTGGCGTCGCACCTGACGATCAAGGTCTCGGAGAAGCAGGAGCTGTTGGAGATCGGGTCGGTGGGCGAGCGGCTCGAGCGCGTCTACGCCTTCATGGAGGGCGAAATCGGCGTTCTCCAGGTGGAGAAGAAGATCCGCAGCCGCGTCAAGGGCCAGATGGAGAAGACCCAGCGCGAGTACTACCTCAACGAACAGCTCAAGGCGATCCAGAAGGAGCTCGGCGAGGGCGAGGACGGCCGCGACGAGGCGGGCGAGTTCGAGGACCGCATCAAGAACACCAAGCTCTCCAAGGAAGCGCGCGAAAAGGCGCTGTCCGAGCTCAAGAAGCTGCGCAGCATGAGCCCGATGTCGGCCGAATCGACCGTGGTGCGCAACTATCTCGACTGGATGCTTTCGATCCCCTGGAAGAAGCGCAGCAGGGTCAAGAAGGACATGAGGCAGGCGCAAAAGATTCTCGACAATGATCACTACGCGCTCAAGAAGGTGAAGGAGCGCATCCTCGAGTACCTCGCGGTGCAGCAGCGCCAGGGCAAGCTGAAGGGGCCGATCCTGTGCCTCGTCGGTCCTCCCGGCGTGGGCAAGACCTCGCTCGGCAAGTCGATCGCGCGCGCCACGGGACGCAACTTCGTCCGCATGTCGCTGGGCGGCATCCGCGACGAGGCGGAGATCCGCGGGCACCGGCGCACCTATATCGGTTCGATGCCCGGCAAGATCATCCAGTCGATGAAGAAGGCCAAGACGTCGAACCCGCTGTTCCTGTTGGACGAGGTCGACAAGATCGGCGCCGACTGGCGGGGCGATCCAGCTTCGGCGCTCCTGGAAGTCCTCGACCCCGAGCAGAACAACACCTTCAACGACCACTATCTCGAGGTCGACTACGACCTTTCCGACGTGATGTTCGTGACCACGGCGAACACCACGCATATCCCGCGGGCGCTGCTCGATCGCATGGAGGTGATCCGCATCTCGGGCTACACCGAGGACGAGAAGCTGCAAATCGCCAAGCGCCATCTGATTTCCAAGCAGATGGACGCGCACGGTCTCAAGAAGGCCGAGTGGTCGATTTCGGACGGGGCGCTGCGCCACCTGATCCGCTACTACACGCGCGAGGCCGGGGTGCGCAACCTCGAGCGCGAGCTCGCCAACCTGACGCGCAAGGCGATCAAGGAAATCCTGATGAACAAGGCCGAGCGGGTGCGTGTGACGCGCCGCAACCTCGCCAAGTATTCGGGCGTGCAGCGTTTCCGGTATGGCGAGATCGAGCTCGAGGACCTGGTCGGCGTCACCACCGGCCTCGCCTGGACCGAGGTCGGCGGCGAACTGCTGACGATCGAAGCGGTCGTCCTGCCGGGCAAGGGCAAGATCCTGAACACCGGCAAGCTCGGCGACGTGATGCAGGAATCGGTGCAGGCGGCCGACAGTTTCGTGCGCTCGCGCTCGCCGCGCTTCGGCATCAAGCCCACCGTGTTCGAGAAGATCGACATTCACGTCCACATCCCGGAAGGCGCGACGCCGAAGGACGGGCCGTCGGCCGGCGTGGCGATGTGCACGTCGATCGTCTCGGTGCTGACGGGCATTCCCGTGCGCGCGAGCGTGGCGATGACCGGCGAGATCACCTTGCGCGGGCGCGTGCTGCCGATCGGCGGCCTCAAGGAAAAGCTGCTGGCGGCGTTGCGGGGCGGCATCAAGACGGTGATCATCCCCAAGGAGAATGAAAAGGACCTCGCCGAGATTCCCGACAACGTGAAGCGCAACATCGAAACCATCGCCGCGTCCACGGTCGACGAGGTGCTCGAGCACGCGCTGCTGAGAATGCCCGAGCCGATCGACTGGCCCGAGAAGGAAGGGGTGGGCGAGCTTCCAGTTCCAGGGACGGTCGCGAAGGACGAGGGCGAGGGCGTCATTACGCACTGAGCGTCGCGCCCGCTCTTGTGGCGCCGCCGGTGCCGAATCAGTGGCTGTCGGGGCGATTCAAACGCGTTTAGGTGAAAAATTGGGCTTTCCGGCCATTGACGCGGACGCTCGCTCCGGCTTACACTGGGTTGCGTTTCTCATCTGTCGAGATTTTCTTCGGAATATCAATAACTTAGAGGGGGCCGAACGGTGAACAAAAACGATCTCGTATCGAGCGTTGCGCGCACGACCGGTTTGAGCAAGGCCGATGCCGGAAAGGCAGTGGACGGAATCCTCAGTACAGTCGCAAATGAACTATCAAACGGAGGGGAGGTTCGTTTGGTGGGCTTTGGGACTTTCAGCGTGGCGCACCGCAAGGCATCGCAGGGGCGCAATCCCCGGACAGGCGAGCGGATTCAGATCCCTGCTTCCAATCTGCCAAAGTTCAAGGCCGGCAAAGCGTTGAAAACTGCGGTCAACCGATAAACTTCCGTTCCGGAATCGATAATGCCGGCCGGCATCCAGCGGCCGGCATTATTGTTGCGGATGATCTTGGGGCCACAGGCGGGCGATTAGCTCAGTCGGGAGAGCGCCTCGTTTACACCGAGGAGGTCGGCGGTTCGAGCCCGTCATCGCCCACCAAACGCCTGCCGCAACGGCCGCTTGCAAGGGCGGAGCGAGGCGGCGGGGATGCGCCTTGACACTCCCCAGACCGTGCAGTACACGGAGCCTCCCCAGAGGCCGCAAATCGGGGGTGTAGCTCAGATTGGTTAGAGCGCCGGCCTGTCACGCCGGAGGTCGCGGGTTCAAGTCCCGTCACTCCCGCCATTTTTCCGGCCGGCGAGGTTTGGCGATGTCGGGAAACGCCGTCGCCGTGGCGCCGAGAGGCGCGCCAGGGCATTGGCGCCAACGCCCGGCCGCCCTATTTGATTGGTGGCGCGGGACGCCGCGTTACCGGGGGGCCGCGCCGTGAGGCGGCCAGACGAAGCGAGCTTGCGATGGAAATTTTTCTCGCCGAGTATCTGCCCATCCTGATCTTTCTCGGCATTGCCGTGGGGCTCTCGATGGCGATGGTCGGCGTATCCTGGTTGCTTGCGCCGCAGCGGCCCGACAGCGAGAAACTGTCGTCCTACGAGTGCGGCTTCGAGGCGTTCAGCGACACGCGCGGGCGGTTCGACGTGCGCTTTTACCTGGTCACGCTTCTGTTCATCATCTTCGACCTCGAAGTGGCCTTTTTGTTTCCGTGGGCCGTCGCCCTCGGCGATATCGGCCTGTTCGGCTACTGGTCGATGATGATCTTCCTCGCGGTGCTGACCGTCGGCTTCATCTACGAGTGGAAGAAGGGGGCGTTGGAATGGGAATGAAGCCCGCTGCCGGCGCCGTGGCCGAACCGCTTGCCTCGGGCGGCGAGCAGGACGCGCTCCTGCGCGCGGTCACCGGCGAGCTGACCGACAAGGGCTTCATCGTCGCCCAACTCGACAAGCTGGTCACCTGGGCGCGGACCGGCTCATTGTGGCCGATGACGTTCGGCCTCGCGTGCTGCGCGGTCGAGATGATGCACACCGCGGCGAGCCGTTACGACCTCGACCGCTTCGGAATTATTTTCCGGCCGAGCCCGCGCCAATCGGACGTCATGATCGTCGCCGGCACTCTCTGCAACAAGATGGCGCCAGCGCTGCGCAAGGTCTACGACCAGATGGCGGAACCGCGCTGGGTGATCTCGATGGGAAGCTGCGCCAACGGCGGCGGCTACTACCACTATTCCTATTCGGTGGTTCGCGGCTGCGACCGGATCGTGCCCGTCGACATTTACGTCCCCGGTTGCCCGCCGACCGCGGAGGCGTTGCTCTACGGCATCCTGCAATTGCAGCGCAAGCTGCGGCGCACCGGCACCTTCGCCCGCTGACGGTCGAATTCACCTTATTTCCAACCAGGTTCCGATCAGGGGAAACAGTGTCAGAGGCACTCAGGGAACTCGGTGACTATGTCGCCGCGGCGCTGCCCGAGGAGGTCATCGGCACGCGTGTGGCGCTCGGCGAGCTCATGGTGCGCGTCGAGCGCGGCGCGGTGGTGCGCGTCCTGACCTTCCTGCGCGACGACAGCAATTGCCAGTTCAAATGCCTGATGGACGTCTGCGGGGTCGATTTCCCCGACCGCGAGGAACGTTTCGACGTCGTCTACAACCTCTTGAGCCTCCGGCACAACCACCGCATTCGCGTCATGCTGTCGACCGACGAGGGGAACCCCGTGCCGTCGGTGACGGGGGTGTTCAGCTCGGCCGGGTGGTGGGAGCGCGAGGCGTGGGACCTTCTCGGCATCTACTTCTCGGATCACCCCGACCTGAGGCGAATTCTCAGCGACTATGGTTTCGAGGGCCATCCGCTGCGCAAGGACTTTCCGCTCACCGGCTACGTCGAGCTGCGTTACGACGACGAACAGAAGCGCGTCGTCTACGAGCCGGTCAAGCTGCCCCAGGATTTCCGCAGCTTCGATTTCCTCAGCCCATGGGAAGACGCCGAATACGTGCTTCCCGGCGACGAGAAGGCGGAGGACGCCGATGGCTGAGGTGCAGATCAAGAACCTGATGCTCAACTTCGGGCCGCAGCACCCGGCGGCGCACGGCGTACTGCGCCTGGTGCTCGAGTTGGACGGCGAGGTGGTCGACCGCGCCGATCCGCATATCGGGCTGTTGCACCGGGGCACCGAGAAGCTGATCGAGTACAAGACCTATCTCCAGGCGTTGCCCTATTTCGACCGGCTCGACTACGTCTCGACGATGGCGCAGGAACACTGCTACAGCCTCGCGGTCGAGAAGCTGCTGGGCTGCGAGGTGCCGCCGCGCGCGCAATACATCCGCGTGCTGTTCTGCGAGATAACGCGGTTGCTGAACCATCTGTTGTGGCTCTCCACCCACGCCCTCGACGTCGGCGCGATGACGCCGTTCCTGTGGATGTTCGAGGACCGCGAGGTGTTGATGGAGTTCTACGAGGCGGTGTCGGGGGCGCGCATGCACGCCGCGTACATCCGCCCCGGCGGCGTCCATCAGGACATGCCCGCGGGCCTCGACGAACGCATCCGCGCCTTTCGCGAGCCGTTCGCGAAGCGCCTCGACGAAATCGAGACGCTGCTCACCGAAAACCGCATCTGGAAGCAGCGCACCGTCGATATCGGCGTGGTCACGGCCGAGCAGGCGATGGACTGGGGCTTCAGCGGGCCGATGCTGCGCGGCTCGGGCGTCGCCTGGGATTTGCGCAAGGCGCAGCCCTACGACGTCTACGACCGCATGGACTTCGACATCCCGGTGGGCAAGAACGGCGATTGCTACGACCGCTATCTCGTGCGCGTCGAGGAGATGCGCCAGAGCCTGCGCATCATGGACCAGTGCCTCGACGAGATGCCGGACGGCCCGATCAAGACTGCCGACCGCAAGATCGCGCCGCCGCCGCGCGCCGAGATGAAGCGCTCGATGGAGGCGCTGATCCACCATTTCAAGCTTTACACCGAGGGCTATCACGTGCCCGCCGGCGAGACCTACACCGCGGTCGAGGCCCCCAAGGGCGAGTTCGGCGTCTACATCGTCGCCGACGGCGGCAACCAGCCTTACCGCTGCAAGATCCGCACGCCGGGTTTCGCCCATCTCCAAGGGCTCGATTTCATGAGCCGGGGCCACATGCTCGCCGATGTCGTCACCATCATCGGCACCCTCGACCTCGTCTTCGGCGAGATCGACCGATGAGCGGAAACGGCCGCGACGAACCGTTCGCGTTCACGCCCGAGAACGTCGAGCGCGCCAAGGCGTTCGTCGACCGCTACCCGCGAGGGCGGCAGAAAAGCGCCGTCATGCCCTTGCTCGACCTCGCCCAGCGTCAGACCGGCGGTTGGTTGCCGCCGGCGGCGATCGACCATGTCGCCGATTACCTCGGGATGCCGGCCATCCGGGTGTTCGAGGTCGCCACCTTCTACACCATGTACCACCTCGAGCCGGTGGGGAGACACGTCGTCGGCGTGTGCACGACGACGCCGTGCTGGCTGCGGGGCTCGGACGAGGTCCTCGAGACCTGCCGCGAGGTCCTGGGAATCGGCGTCGGGGAGACCACCGGGGACGGCCGCTTCACCTTGACCGAGCTCGAGTGCCTCGGCGCGTGTTGCAACGCGCCGGTGATCCGGGTCGACGACGATTACTACGAAGACCTCGACGCCGACGCCGTCCGGCGCGTGCTCGAGGGGCTCAAGCGCGGCGAGAAGCCCGCGCCGGGTTCATCGATCGGCCGCCGCTCGTCGGAGCCGGTCACCGGCCTGACCACGCTCCAGGCCGCGCAGCCGCCACAGGGGTCGTGATGCTGCGCGACGAGGACCGCATCTTCACCAACCTCTACGGCTTCGACGACTGGCGGCTTGCCGGCGCGCGCCGGCGCGGCGACTGGGACGACACAAAGGCCTTGATGGCCAAGGGCCGCGACTGGATCGTCGAGGAGGTCAAGGCGTCCGAGCTGCGCGGCCGCGGCGGCGCCGGCTTCCCCACCGGGCTCAAGTGGACGTTCATGCCGAAGGAGTCCGATGGCCGGCCGGCGTATCTCGTGATCAACGCCGACGAGGGCGAGCCCGGCACCTGCAAGGACCGCGAGATCATGCGGAACGATCCGCACAAGCTGCTCGAGGGCTGTCTGCTCTCCGGCCTCGGCACCGGCGCCTGCGCCGCGTACATTTACATACGCGGCGAGTTCCACGCCGAGGCCGAGCGCCTCGATGCGGCGATCGCCGAGGCCTATGACGCGGGGCTGCTCGGCGACAATGCGTGCGGCTCGGGCTATGATTTCGACATCTACGTCCACCGGGGCGCCGGTGCGTACATCTGCGGCGAGGAAACCGCGCTGATCGAGAGCCTCGAGGGCAACAAGGGCCAGCCGCGCCTCAAGCCCCCGTTTCCGGCGGCCGCCGGGTTGTGGGGCTGCCCGACGACGGTCAACAACGTCGAGACCATTGCCGCCGTGCCCATTATTCTGCGCCGCGGCGCGGTGTGGTTCGGCGGCCTCGGCCGGCCGCGCAACACCGGCACCAAGCTGTTCTGCATCTCGGGCCACGTCAACGCGCCGTGCAACGTCGAGGAGGAAATGGGCATCCCCTTGAAGCGGCTGATCGAACAGCACGCGGGAGGGGTGCGCGGCGGCTGGGCCAACCTGTTGGCGGTGATTCCCGGCGGCTCGTCGGTGGCGCTGATTCCGAAGTCGATCTGCGACACCGTGCTGATGGACTTCGACTCGTTGGCGGAGGTGAAATCGGGCCTCGGCACCGCGGCGGTGATCGTGATGGACAAGTCGACCGACATCGTCCGCGCGATCGCCCTGCTGGCGAGGTTCTACATGCACGAGAGCTGCGGCCAATGCACCCCGTGCCGCGAAGGCTGCGGCTGGATGTCGCGGATGATGGACCGGCTCGCGGTCGGCGACGCCGGCGTCGAGGAGATCGACATGCTGCTCGACGTGAGCTACCAGGTCGAGGGCCACACGATCTGCGCGCTGGGCGACGCGGCGGCGTGGCCGATCCAGGGCCTCATCCGCCACTTCCGCCCCGAGCTCGAGCGCCGCATCGCCGCGCGCCAGGCCGTGCGCGCGGCGTGAGGCGAGCGCCATGCCCAAGCTGACGATCGACGGCCGGGAGATCGAGGTTGAGGCGGGCTTCACCGTGCTCCAGGCGTGCGACCAAGCCGGCATCGAGATTCCGCGCTTCTGCTATCACGACCGCCTGGCGATCGCCGGCAATTGCCGCATGTGCCTGGTCGAGCTCGAGCGCTCGCCCAAACCGATCGCCTCGTGCGCGATGCCGGCGGTCGACGGCATGGTCATCTTCACCAACACGCCGACGGTGAAGAAGGCGCGCGAAGGGGTGATGGAGTTCCTGCTCATCAACCACCCGCTCGACTGCCCGATCTGCGACCAGGGCGGCGAGTGCGACCTGCAGGACCAGGCCATGGCCTACGGCCGCGGCCGCAACCGCTTCTCCGAGAACAAGCGCGCGGTCGAGGAGAAGGACTTCGGGCCGCTGGTCAAGACCTGTATGACGCGCTGTATCCATTGCACGCGCTGCGTCCGCTTCATGGAGGACGTCGCCGGCGTGCCCGCGCTCGGCACGATGGGCCGCGGCGAGCACATGGAGATCGACGTCTACCTCGCCCAGGCGATCGATTCGGAGCTTTCCGGCAACATCATCGATCTCTGCCCGGTCGGCGCGCTGACCTCCAAGCCATATGCGTTCATGGCGCGCCCTTGGGAGCTCGAGCGCACCGAATCGATCGACGTGATGGACGCCGTGGGATCGAGCATCCGGGTCGATACCCGCGGCGCGATGGTGATGCGCGTGCTGCCGCGGCTCAACGACGATGTCAACGAGGAGTGGATCTCCGACAAGACCCGATTCGCCTGCGACGGCTTGCGCGTGCAGCGGCTCGACACGCCGATGGTGCGGCGCGATGGACGCCTCGAGCCGGCCACGTGGGACGCGGCGTTCGCCGCCATCGCCGGGCGCGTCGAACCCTTGAAGGGCAGGCAGATCGCCGCGATCGCCGGCGACCTCGCCGACGCCGAGGCGATGATGGCGTTGAAGGACCTCATGGCCGGGCTCGGCTCGCGCAACATCGATTGCCGCCAGGACGGCGCCCGGCTCGACGCCGGCTGCCGGGCGGGCTACCTGTTCAACACCACGATCGCCGGCATCGACGACGCCGACGCTTGCCTTCTGGTCGGGACCAATCCCCGCTGGGAGGCGCCGATCATCAACGCCCGGCTGCGCAAGCGCTATCTGCGCGGC
>JACZUY010000180.1 GCA_022572945.1 Pseudomonadota bacterium | reverse complement strand
CCATGACGGCGGTCCAGATCGTCGCGCGCCGCCCGCAGGCGGCCGCCGCGTCATGAAAATCCCGCTCTACCAGATCGACGCCTTCGCCGGGCGCGTATTCGGCGGCAACCCGGCCGCGGTGTGCCCGCTCGAGGAATGGCTCGACGACGCGACCATGCAAGCCATCGCGCTCGAGAACAACCTTTCGGAAACCGCCTTCTTCATCGAGGCGGGCGATCATTTCGACCTGCGCTGGTTCACCCCGGTGAAAGAGGTGGACCTGTGCGGCCACGCGACGCTGGCGACCGCGCATGTGCTGTTCAGCGAGCTCGAGATCGACGCCGACGCGGTCCACTTCGAGACCCGCTCGGGGCGGCTCACGGTGCGCCGCGACGGCGACATGCTGGCGATGGACTTTCCCGCCAAGCCGCCGGGGCCGTGCGCGGCGCCTGGCGATCTGGCGCCGGCGCTGGGGCGCGATCCCGACGAGGTGCTCGCCGACGACGACTACTTCGCGGTGTACGCGACGGAGGCCGAGGTTCGGGGCCTGAATCCCGATTTCGCGCGCCTCGCCGGACTCGATCGGCGCGGCGTCATCGTCACCGCGCCGGGCGACGAGGTCGATTTCGTGTCGCGCTTTTTCGCACCCAAGGCCGGCATCCCGGAGGACCCGGTCACCGGCTCGGCGCATTGCGAGCTCACGCCCTACTGGGCGAAGCGCCTGGGCAAGACCCGGCTTGTCGCGCACCAGGTCTCGGCGCGCGGTGGCGAGCTTTTCTGCGAGGACCGCGGCGAGCGGGTGATCATCGCCGGGCGCGCGGTCAAGTACCTCGAAGGAATCATCGAAATTTGACCGGGGCAGCGCCGTGAGGCCGCAGGTTCGTCCGGGCAACCCGAATTTCTCGTCCGGCCCGTGCGCCAAGCGGCCGGGGTGGACGCCGGCGGCGCTTTCGGGCGCGCTCGTCGGCCGCTCGCACCGCTCGGGGCCGGGCAAGGCGAAGCTCGCCGAGGTCATCGCGCGGGCGCGGGCGCTGCTCGGCGTGCCCGATGACTACCGCGTGGGCATCGTGCCGGCGTCGGACACCGGCGCGGTCGAGATGGCGATGTGGTCGCTGCTCGGCGCGCGCGGCGTCGATCTCCTGGCGTGGGAAAACTTCGGCTCGGCATGGGTGACCGACGCGATCGATCAGCTCGGGCTCGACGACGCGCGGGTGTTCACCGCCGGCTACGGCAAGCTTCCCGACCTCGCGCAAGTCGACTGCGACCGCGATGTGGTGTTCGTGTGGAACGGCACCACCTCGGGCGTCCGCGTGCCCGACGGCGCGTGGATCGCCGCCGGCCGCGCCGGGCTCACGATCTGCGACGCGACCTCCGCCGCGTTCGCCATGGCGCTGCCGTGGGACAGGCTCGACGTCGCCACCTTCTCGTGGCAGAAGGTGCTCGGCGGCGAGGCGGCGCACGGCATGCTGGTGCTGTCGCCGCGCGCGGTCGAGCGGCTCGAGAGCCACGTCCCGCCGTGGCCCATGCCGAAGATTTTCCGGCTCGCCAAGGGCGGCCGACTCGACGAAGCGATCTTCGGCGGCGCAACGATCAATACGCCGTCGATGCTGTGCGTCGAGGACGTGCTCGATGCGCTCGCCTGGGCCGAATCGATCGGCGGGCTCGAGGCGCTCATCGCCCGCTCGCAGGCCAACCTTGCCGCGGTCGCCCGCTGGGTCGAGGCGAGCGACTGGGCGGCGTTTCTCGCCGAGGCGCCCGAGACGCGCTCGTCGACGTCGATCTGCCTCAAGCTCGTCGCCCCGTGGTTCGCCGGCCTCGACGCGGGCGGGCAGCGGGACGCGGCGGCGCGAATCGCCGCGCTCCTCGACGCGGAAGGCGTCGCCTTCGACATCGGCGCCCACCGCGAGGCGCCGCCGGGCCTGCGCATCTGGGGCGGCGCGACGGTCGAGACCGCCGACATCGAGGCGCTCCTGCCGTGGCTCGACTGGGCCCACGGCGAGGTCGCCCGCGCCGCGCGCGTCGAGGGATAATACCACCGCAGGGTGGTATACGGAGAACGTCATGCTCAAGGTCCTTATCGCCGACGAAATGAGCCCTTCCGTGGGCGATGTCTTCCGCGCGGCCGGCATCGAGGCGGACGTCGAGACCGGGCTTTCGACCGCGGCGCTGATCGCGCGCATCGGCGCCTACGACGGCCTCGTCGTCCGCTCGGCGACCAAGGTGACCGCCGAGCTGCTGGCGGCGGCGGAGAAGCTCAAGGTGGTGGGGCGCGCCGGCATCGGCGTCGACAACATCGACGTCGCCACCGCCACGGCGCAGGGCGTGGTGGTCATGAACACGCCGTTCGGCAACGCCATCACCACCGCCGAGCACGCCATCGCGCTGATGCTGGCGCTCGCCCGCGAGCTGCCCGCCGCCGACCGCTCGACGCGGGCGGGAAAGTGGGAGAAGTCGCGCTTCTTAGGCGTCGAGGTCGCCGGCAAGACGCTCGGCCTCGTCGGCTGCGGCAACGTCGGCTCGATCGTCGCCGGCCGCGCCCAGGGGCTCAAGATGCGCGTCGTCGTCTACGACCCGTTCATGTCGGCGGGGCGCGCCGCCGAGCTCAGCGTCGAGAAGGTCGAGTTCGGCGATCTCCTCGCCCGCGCCGACTTCATCTCGCTGCACGCGCCCTTGACCGACGCCACCCGCAACCTGATCGACGCCGAGGCGCTGGCGAAGGCCAAGCCCGGCGTGCGGATCATCAACTGCGCGCGCGGCGGCATCATCAACGAGGACGACCTCATGGCGGCGCTGACGAGCGGCCACGTCGCCGGCGCCGCGCTCGACGTGTTCGCGGTCGAGCCGGCCACCGAGAACCCGCTGTTCGACATCGAGCAGGTGATCGTCACGCCCCACCTCGGCGCGGCGACGGCCGAGGCGCAGGAGAACGTGGCGCGGCAGATCGCCGAGCAGATGTCGGACTTCCTCACCGTCGGCGCGGTGACCAACGCGCTCAACATGCCGTCGGTCACCGCCGAGGAAGCGCCCAAGCTCAAACCCTACATGAAGCTCGCCGAGCAGCTCGGCAGCTTCGCCGGCCAGCTCACCCGGAGCGGCCTCCAAGAGGTGACGGTGGAGTACGAGGGTCACGTCGCCGGCCTCAACACCCGCGCGCTCACGGCGATCGTGCTGCAGGGCCTGCTCGCGCCGCTGATGGAAACCGTCAACATGGTCAACGCGCCGGTGGTGGCGCGCGAGCGCGGCATCGCGGTGAGCGAGGTCAAGCACGAGCGCCCGGGCGACTATCAGACGCTGATCCGGCTCACCGTGACCACCGAGCGCCGCAAGCGCAGCGTCGCCGGCACCCTGTTCGCCGACAACAAGCCGCGCGTGGTCGAGATCAAGGGAATCAAGATCGAGGCCGAGCTCGGCCCGCACATGCTCTACATCACCAACGAGGACAAGCCGGGGATCATCGGCCGCCTCGGCATGACGCTGGCCGACGCCGGGATCAACATCGCCACCTTCCACCTCGGCCGCGCCGGCCCCGGCGGCGACGCCATCGCGCTGATCGAGGTCGACGGCGAGCTTCCCGATGCGGTGCTCGAACGCGTCCGCGCCATCGACGGCGTCTCCCAGGCGGCGGCGCTGAAGTTCTGAGCCGGATTTTCGTATGATTCAGTCCGCTGGCCACCGGATGAAGCGTGTGGTTGGGCGGATCGCCTCGGGGTCGTCAGCGAGGGCGGGGCAGCGACGGCCTCGCCGGTGAGCCGCCACAGCCACTCGGCGGGCTGGAGCGCCGGCGTATGGGGCGCCAGGAAGCAGCGGCGGGACGCGGGCGCGGGGAGCCGCTATAAAGGGGACACAATACTTAATTCGCCGCAATTAAATATTGTGTCCCCTTTATTATATCGGGCGCCGGCGCGGTCGGGGTGGGCGTCCGCGATCCGGCTTACGGCAGGTATTTCTTGAGCAGCGCGGCGACGGCGTTGCGGTCGTTCGGCGTGAGCGAGCCAAGCCGGTGCGAGATCTGAAGGTCGCTCAGGGTCACGAGGCGCGGCGCGCGGATCACGCAGTCCGCCGGCAACCCGCCTCGGCCGCCTTGTCCCCGCGCGGGAAAACTGTTACTTCCGAGCGTTGTTTCACGCGCCTTGCCATCGTGTAGACTCGATCCATGATGAGTGATCCTCCCACCCGGGCCTTGCTTCCGGCGGGCCTGCGCGACGGCCTGCCGCCCGACGCCGCGTTCGAGGCGGGTGTCGCCGAGCGCCTGCTCGCGAGCTTCGCCGCGTACGGCTACGCGCGGGTCAATCCGCCGCTTATCGAGTTCGAGGAAAGCCTGTTCGCCGGCGCCGGCGCCGAGACCGCGGGCATGACGTTCCGGCTCATGGACCCCGCGTCGCAACGGATGATGGGAGTGCGCGCCGACATCACCCCGCAGATCGCGCGCATCGCCACCACCCGGCTTGAACACGCCCCCCGGCCGCTCAGGCTGAGCTATTGCGGCGACGTGCTGCGCGTCGCCGGCAGCCAGCTTCGCCCCGAGCGCCAGTTCACCCAGGTCGGCGCCGAGCTGATCGGCGCAGAGGCGCCGGGCGGCGACGCCGAGGTCGTGGTGCTCGCCGCCGAGTCGCTGGCCGCGGTCGGGGTAACGCGCTTCTCGGTCGATCTCACCTCGCCGACGCTGGCGCCGGCGATGTGCGAGGACCTCGGCCTCGACGACGAAACCGCGACGCGCCTGCGCGCGGCGCTGGCGCGCAAGGACGCCGCCGGCGTCGCCGCGGTGGGCGGCCGGGCGGCGGAGCTGCTCG
>JACZUY010000023.1 GCA_022572945.1 Pseudomonadota bacterium | reverse complement strand
ACTCTTCCAATACCGCAAGCAACCCATGTTCACTATAGAGTTGGAATTCTCTGGCCACGCTGCCTGTCCCGTAGGCCCTGTCATCCACTGTGACCACCCCCGACCCCACCTTGAACATCAGTTGGAGAACACCGCTTGGTGCCAGCACCCTGGTTAATTCGGGCAGTGTTGTCTGTTCCGTGGTCCGGGGGGGCAGATGTTGGATGACCGCGTTGCAGGTAACGAGGTCAAAGGAGCAATCGTCGAATGGTAACGGCTCTCCGAGGTCAGCGACTTGTAGCCGGTCCGCGATCTCCGGGTGGAGTTCCTGACCCAGCTTTATGTTCTCCTCCACCGCGTCGACACCGAATGATTCGTGTCCCCAAGTGTGCAGTAGATGGACGTCCCTGGCGCCCGCTCCGCAGCCGGCGTCCACCGCGGCGCGGCGCGGCGGGCCGCTCGGCCTGAGCGAGCTGCGCTTCGGCGCCGCTTTCCACGACACCGGCGTCTTCGGCCGCAACAAGGAAGGCGGGGCCGTCCTCAACTTCGAGGCGCGCTTCTCGCCGCTCGGCGGCGACATCTGGGAGTTCCTGTGGAACCCGCGGCCGCTCGTCGGCGTCAACATCAACACCGTCGGCGACACCACCGCGTTCTACACCGGTCTCAACTGGGCGTGGGACGTGTGGGGCCCGGTGTTCGTTTCGCTCGACCTCGGCGGCGCGGTGCACGACGGCGAGGTGGCGACCTCCAAGCTCGACCGCAAGGAGCTCGGCTCGCGCGTGCTGTTCCGCGAAGCGCTCGAGATCGGCTACCGCTTCCTCGACCGTCACGCGCTCTCGATCCGCCTCGACCACATCTCGAACGCCAGCCTCACCGACATCAACGAGGGGCTGGATACGTTGGGCGTGGTCTACGGTTATCGCTACTGAGCCGCGTCGCCGGTGAGGCTCAAGGCCGTTTAGGCGGAGTCGCGGACGCCTATAATGCGAACTAGAATCCAGTAAGCGTCTGGGATAACGTTTGTTTTTTTGGCCCAAAAGACTTGAGGCGAGAAACGCCAGCGGAAGGAGACAAACAATCATGGGGACCACCGTCGAGGAACAGCTCGAAAGCTTCATGCACGGCGTCGAACGGCGCAACCCGGGGGAAATCGAGTTCCACCAAGCGGTCGAGGAGGTGGTGGCGACCATCCTCCCGTACATTCAGGACAAGCCGATCTATCAGGAGATGCAGATCCTCGAACGCATGGCCGAGCCGGATCGGGTCATCACCTTCCGGGTGTGCTGGGAGGACGACAAGCAACAAATCCGCACCCAGCGCGGCTACCGGGTGCAGAACAACAACGCCATCGGCCCATACAAAGGGGGGCTCCGCTTTCATCACAGCGTGACGCTGAGCATTCTCAAGTTTCTCGCCTTTGAGCAAACCTTCAAGAACAGCCTCACCGGCTTGCCGATGGGCGGCGCCAAGGGCGGCGCGGACTTCAACCCCAAGGGCAAGTCCGACCACGAGGTGATGCGCTTCTGCCAGCAGTTCATGACCGAGCTCTTCCGCCACATCGGCGAGGACACCGACGTTCCGGCCGGCGACATCGGCGTCGGCGCGCGCGAGATCGGCTACATGTTCGGCACATACAAGCGCCTGACAAACAAGTTCGTCGGCGTGCTCACCGGCAAGGGCATGGAGTACGGCGGCAGCAAGATCCGCACCGAGGCGACCGGCTACGGCACGGTCTACACCGCGGCGAACATGCTCGCGGTCAAGGGCGACAGCATCGAGGGCAAGACGGCGATCATCTCCGGCTCGGGCAACGTCGCAACCTATGCGGCGGAGAAGATCAATCAACTGGGCGGCAAGGTCGTCACCCTGTCGGATTCCTCGGGCTTCGTCTACGACAAGGACGGCATCGACGCCGACAAGCTGGCCTACGTCGTCGACCTCAAGACGGTCCGCCGCGGCCGCATCAAGGAGTACGCCGACGAGTTCGGCGCCGAGTTCCACGAGGGCAAGCCATGGGGCGTGAATTGCGACATCGCGATTCCCTGCGCGACCCAGAACGAGATCGACGGCGACGAGGCCAAGACGCTGATCAAGAACGGCTGCACCTGCGTCGCCGAGGGCGCCAACATGCCCACCATAAAGGCCGGCATCGACGTCTACCTCGACGCCAAGATCCTGTTCGCGCCGAGCAAGATGGCGAACGCCGGCGGGGTCGCGGTCTCGGGCCTGGAGATGAGCCAGAACAGCGCCCGCATCTCATGGTCCGAGGACGAGCTGCAAAAATTGCTCAAGGACACCATGACGGGAATTCACGAAAGCTGCCTCGAATACGGCGACGAGGGCGACGGTTACGTGAACTACCTGAAGGGGGCCAACCTCGCCGGCTTCGTCAAGGTCGCCGACGCCATGCTCGCGTACGGCGTGGTCTGACGCCCGACGTCGGGCGGCGCAACGCCGCCCCGGGGCAATTTCGGGACGGCCGGGGCATCAACGCCCCGGCCGTCCCTTTTGACCTACCGATACTAACGGCGCGCGCCGCGTCGCAATACCACGCGCCGCGTCGCAATACCATCGGTCATCAAGAATGACCAATAGGCGCTCAATCGGCACGCCGCCTTGACGTAAGCATTGGCGGCGACGCGCGGTCGCACTCGCCAGCGGTCACTATGAGTGGGTCATAATGACCGCTGGAATAAGGCGTTCAAACGGCCGGGCCGGGAGCTATGCGTGCAGCGCATGGCCGCCCTGCTCCCGCGGCACTGGAATCTCGCCCTCATCGTACCTATCTAAGCAATCAGAAGAACGGTGCTGCACTGCAATATGCGCCGGCATCGTTCTCCGCTGGATAGCCCCCTGTCCAGCGGAATTGGTTCCGGGTGCAACACCCAGAACCGGATCTTCGGATCCTACGTCTCCCAGACGTGAAGCCTCCCTGAAAAACTTGGCCGGATCATTTGGTCCGGCCACTTTTTTCGGCTTGGTGACAGGGAATTGACGATCGGCGCGGGACTTACATGAACAGGCGCTCGCCGTCCATGCCAGTGTAGAGGTCGGCGACGAATTCGCCGTAGCCGTTGTAGATCTGGGTCGGGATCCGATCGCCCGTGGTCAGGAAACGTTCGGTCGCCTGGCTCCAGCGCGGATGCGGGACCGCCGGGTTGACGTTGGCCCAGAAGCCGTATTCGTTTCCCGCGAGCTGCTCCCAGAAGCTCTTCGGGCGCTGGTCCGAGAAGCTGACGCGCACGATCGACTTGATGCTCTTGAAGCCGTACTTCCACGGCACCGCGAGTCGCAAGGGCGCGCCGAACTGCTTGGCCGTCGGCTTGCCGTAGGCGCCGGTCACCAGAAACGCGAGCTCGTTGGTCGCCTCCTCGATGGTGAGCACCTCGACATAAGGCCACGGGTACCAGAACTGACGCTGGCCGGGCGCCACCTTGGGGTCCATGAAGGTCTCCATCACCACGTACCTGGCGCCGCTCAAGGGACGGGCGAAATCGACGAAATCCTTCATCGGAAACCCGGTCCACGGGATCGCCATCGACCACGCCTCGACGCAGCGGTGGCGATAGAGCCGCTCCTCGAGGCTCATGCGCCGGATGAGGTCGTCGATATCGACGGTCATCTGCTTCTCGACGAGGCCGTCGATGACGACCGCCCACGGCCGCGTCTCCAGCCGCTGCGCCGCCTGGTGAATCTGCTTGTGCGAGCCGAATTCGTAAAAGTTGTTGTACTTGCCGGTGATCTCTTCCGGCGTGATCTCGCGGTCGAGCGTGTAGCGCAGGTTGCGCGGCGCCGGGTAGAGGTCGGCGGTGGGGTCGCCCTCCGCCGCCGCGGCGCCCGTCGACAGCGCGGCCGCGAACGGCGGCGACGCGGCGAGGATCGAGCCCGCCGCGAGCCCCTTGATGAGCGTGCGCCGGTTCACGAACATGTCCTCGGGCGTGGCGAGCGATTCAGGAATTTCCCAGCCGCGCCTGGTTCGGATGTGCATAGGCCGTCTCCCGGACTCTTCTTGTTACGCGCCGCCATCAAAGCAGTCCGCGCGCCGGTCGTTGAGTCGAGTCGTCGGCCGGCATGGCGGGCGCCGTTCACGGTCCGATGTAGGGCGACCGCCCGCCGGCGGCAAATCACCTGTGCGTGAAATCGGCGTCTCACGCCACCATGCTGCGCAGCATCCAGGCGGTCTTCTCGTGGACCCGTAGCCGCTCGGTCAACAGGTCGGCGGTCGCCTCGTCGCCGCCGCGCTCGGCGGCGGGGAACACGCTGCGGACGGTGCGCGCCACCGCTTCGTGGCCTTCGACGAGCTGACGGATCATCTCCTCGGCGCTCGGCACGCCCTCCTCTTCCGCAATCGAGGTCAGGCGCCCATAGGCCGCGTAGCTGCCGGGCGCGGGGTGACCCAGCGCCCGGATACGCTCGGCGATCTCGTCCACGGCGGTCGCCAGTTCGGTGTAGTGCTGCTCGAACATGAGATGCAGCGTGTTGAACATCGGACCCGTGACGTTCCAATGGAAGTTGTGGGTCTTGAGATACAGCGTGTAGCTATCGGCCAGTACGCCCGCCAGCCCCTCGGCGATCTCCTTGCGGTCGGTTTCGGCAATGCCGATATCGATGGTCAAGGGTTCGGCTCCTCGCACTCAAAACAAATTAGAATTATTCCAAATATGGGTTCTCGCCGCGAAAATTCTAGAGAACCTCCGATCAGCTTTAGACCAGTATTGGGCTAGCCCAGCGCGGCGCAGGCGCGCTGGATGCGCGCGCAGGCGTCTTCGAGAAGCTCGGTCGAGGTGGCGTAGGAAATGCGGAAGTGCGGATCGAGCCCGAACGCCGCGCCGTGCACCACCGCCACGCCTTCCGATTCGAGCAGGTAGCCGGCGAAGTCCTCGCTGGTTGCGATCGTCCCGTCGTCCGGCGTCGTCTTGCCGATCACTCCGGCGCAGCTCGGGTAGACGTAAAACGCACCCTCCGGCCGCGGGCACGAGAGCCCGGCCGATTGGTTGAGCATGCCGACGACCAGGTCGCGGCGCTCGCGGTACACGGCGTTGTGCTCGGCGATGTAGTCGTGCGGGCCGTTGAGCGCCTCGACCGACGCCGCCTGGCTGACCGAGCTCGGGCACGACGTGCTCTGCGACTGGACCTTGGCCATCGCCTTGATCAGCGCTTTGTCGCCGCCGGCGAAGCCGATGCGCCAGCCGGTCATGGCGTACGCCTTGGCGACGCCGTTCATGGTCAGCGTGCGCTCGTAGAGCCCGGGCACGGCCTGGGCGATGGTGTGAAACACGAAGCCGTCGTAAACCAGGTGCTCGTAGATATCGTCGCTCAACACCCAGACCTGGGGATGGCGCAACAGCACCTCGCCGAGCGCCTCGAGGTCGTCCTTCGAATAGGCCGCGCCGGTGGGGTTGCTCGGCGAATTGAGGATCAGCCACTTGGTCCGGGGCGTGATCGCCGCCTCGAGGTCCTCGGGCGCGAGCTTGAAGCCGTTCGCTTGCGGCGCCTCGACGAACACCGGCGTTCCCTCGGCGAGCAGCACCATGTCGGGGTACGACACCCAGTAGGGCGCCGGGATGATGACCTCGTCGCCGGGGTCGAGGGTGGCCATCAGCGCGTTGTAGATGACGTGCTTGCCGCCCGAGCCGACGGTGATCTGCTCGGGCGTGTAGTCGAGCCCGTTCTCGCGCTTGAACTTGTCGCACACCGCCTGCTTGAGCGCGGGCGAGCCGTCGACCGCGGTGTACTTGGTCTGGCCCTCGGCGATCGCCTTGTACGCCGCCTCCTTGATGTTGTCGGGGGTGTCGAAGTCGGGCTCGCCGGCGCCGAGGCCGATGACGTCGCGGCCCGCCGCCTTGAGCTCGGCTGCCTTGGTGGTGACGGCGATCGTCGCCGACGGCTTGATGCGGTCGAGGCGGGCGGCGAGAACGCTCATCGAAGCCTCCGAACAACGGGAATTACGGCTTTTCCCGCAGCTTAAGCCCGCCCCGCGCGCCGCGCAACCGGGGGCAACCCGGGGCGCCTCGCTTTCGCCCTGCTGACGCCTACTCGGGCAGCCCGGCCTTGCGCAGGCCGTCGAGATAATGCGCCCGGTCGTCGGGGTTCCTGAGCCGCATAACCCGATCGATAAAGGCGGTCGAGAAATCGGGCTTGATGGCGAGCGCGCGTTCGAGCGCCGCGCGCGCCTCGTCGATCCGCCCCAGATGAGCCAGCGCCGAAGCCTCTAGCGCGTAGGGCCAGACGGCACCGTCCGCGTTGGGCTGGCGCTGGCTCTTCCGCGCCCACTCCAGCGCCTCGTCGTGCCGGCGCAAAAGGATAAGCGCGACGCTCCGGACCATCATGAACGACCAAGCGAGCGGATCGCGCGGGGACAGCCGTAGTGCCTCGTCGAGCGCGTCGATCGCCTCTTCCGATCGACCCGCAAAGCACAGGGCGAGGCCCCTGCCTTGGTGGGCGACCGCAAGGTTCGGATTGAACGCGATCGCCGTGTCGGTCGCCGCGATCGCCGCATCGAGCTCGCCCAGCGTCACCAGCACCCGGCCGAGCGCCACGTGGCCGAATGCGTCCTTGTCGTCCAACCTGACGGCGGTTCGCGCCGCCTCATGGGCCTCGGGCAGCCTGCCACCCGGCTCGTCGACATAGCCCAAGATGACGTCGAAATAGAGCGCGTAGGCCAGACCGGCGTAAGGCGGTGCAAAGCTCGCATCGATCTCGATGGCGCGGCGGAACATGTCCACGGCCCTGGCGTTCTCCTCCGCCGTGAAACGGTACACGTGCCAGAGGCCGCGCTGATACCACTCCCACGCGTCGAGATTGTCGGGCGCCTTCCGCCGGGCGCGTTGGCGCTCGGCGATCCCGAGCTCGGGCTCGATCGCCGCGACGATTGCCCGGGTTACGTCGTCCTGGATGGCGAATATGTCCTCCAGATCGCGGTCGTAGCGTTCGGCCCACAGATGCGCGTCGCTCGGGGCGTCGATCAACTGGGCGCTGATGCGCACGCGGTTGCCGGCGCGCCGCACGCTGCCTTCGACGACGTAGCGCACCCCCAGCCTGCGGCCGACCTCCTTGATCTCGATGGCTTGTCCCTTGAAGGTGAACGAGGAGTTGCGGGCGATGACAAAGAGCGATCGGAACTTCGACAGGTCGGTGATGATGTCCTCGGAGATGCCGTCGGAGAAATACTCCTGCTCGGGATCGCCGCTCATGTTCTCGAACGGCAGCACCGCGATCGAGGGTTTGTCGGGCAGCGCGAGCTTCGGCTCGGCGCCCGCGCCAATTGGAGCGGTTTCCGACCCCGCCAGCCGCACCCGATAGACGCGCACGGGCTCGGGGATGTTCTTGAGTTGGCGCTCGCCGAGGTAGTCGTGATCGAGTTCGAGCCTGTTTTTGACCTGGTCGTAGACCGGGCGCGAGATGCTGATGCCACCGGGCTCGGCGATCTCCTGCAGCCGCGCGGCGACGTTGACCCCGTCGCCGTATATGTCGTCGCCCTCGACAATCACGTCGCCGAGGTTGACGCCGATGCGGAGCTCCATCCGCCAATCATCGCGCTCATCGGCGTTGCGTTCGACCACCGCCTGCTGGATTTCGACCGCGCAACTAACCGCGTCGACGATACTGGCGAACTCGACCAGCGCGCCGTCGCCCATGAGCTTGACGATGCGCCCGTGGTGTTCGGCAATTTTCGGGTCGACCAGATCCTTGCGAAGCGACTTGAGCCGATCGAGCGTGCCCGCCTCGTCGGCGGCCATGAGCCGCGAGTAGCCGACCACGTCGGCCGACAGGATCGCCGCGAGCCTGCGCTCCACGGGTGGTCCTCCCTTACTCGGCGCGCCGTACGCGCGCCGGGGCATCCTAAGCTGAACGGTCGGGAAAACCTAGCCGCCGGACGTGGCGGTCAGACCAGCTCGATGTCGCCGGTGACGACGGTCTCCGCGCCCAGGCCCTCGAGCGTGATCGTCGCCCGGGCCGCAACCTTTCCGTCGCCGGCGAGCCGGCCGTCGGCGATGGCCGCGCGCACCGCGGCCTCGATCTCGCGCTGGGCGGTGACCCCCAGCTTCTTCAGGAACTTGCGCACCGAAATGTTGAAGACGTCCTCGTCCATCGGCTTCCTCCCCTCATACCGGCGAGCCCAAGAATGGCCTCGCCTAATGTTTCCTCAGGCGCCGGGCGGGGCCATCCGGCCCCTTGGCTTTCGCGCCATTAGGCGCGGCGCCCAATTATTGCGATCAAAGCGGTCGCGCTTGCCGCCGAGCCGATGAAGATATTTTCATCCGCTCGGCGGTATCATTTGCAGGCTTCCGCCAGATAGGCACGCGCGCCGGGCGTGTCAAGGCGCCGCGCGCTCACGCGCTCCCGGCTTCGCCGCCGCCTTCGGTGACGAAGCGGAACACCATCTCGCGCACGGTGACGATGCCGACGAGCCTGCCTTGTTCGGTGACCAGGGCGCGCGACAGCTCGAAGCGGCTGAGCAGCCGGATGGCGTATTTGATGTCCATGTCGGCGTCGACGTTGAGCACCGGCTTGGACATGATCTCGTAGACGTTGGTGCGCGCCGGCGAGCGGTTCTCGGCAATGACCTTGGACGCGATGTCGGCGAGCACGACGAGGCCGTACTCGTCGCCCTCGTGGCGGCGGTCGATGACCAGCGAGCCGACGTTCTCCGCGCGCATGATCGCGACCGCCTCCTCGACCGTGGCGAGCCCGTCGATCACCCGGGGCGACGGCCGCATCAGTTCCCTGACCCTGGTGTAGCTCTTCTCGTTCATATCTCGTCCTCGATCTCGCTTTGAATGGTGCCGATTTGCGTGGACAGCCCGACCGCGTCCTCGATGTCGATGAGAAAGGCGATGCCGGTGCCCGGCGTGTCGTCGAAATGGCAGTCCTCGGCGATGGCCTCGAGGATGGTGCGGCCGAGGTGCTCCTCGACGAGCAGCAGCACGATGTCGCGGTGGCCCTCGAGGTCGAGGCCGAGAAAGGTCTTGGCGGGCTTGAGGCCCTCGCCGCGCGCGCTGGTGATGACGGTCGAGCCGGTGGCGCCGTGCTCGCGGGCCGATGTCAGGACCGCGTCGGTCTGGCCGTCGTCAACCAGCGCCATGATGAGCTTGAATTTCATCGTTACCTCCTTTTCACCGGTTCGTCGTGCGACGCCGCGCGGGCGCGCGTGCGGGCGCGGCCACGCGCCCAGTTGGGCATAACCCATGACGGTAATAATCGGAAACAGACTCGCCATGGCGATGAGGCCGAAACCGTCGATCAGCGGGCTGCGGCCGGGAATCGTCGAGGCCAGGCCAAGGCCCAGCGCGGCGACCAGGGGAACGGTGACGGTCGAGGTCGTCACCCCGCCCGAATCGTAGGCCAGCGGGATGATCGCCCGCGGCGCCAAGGCGGTCTGGGCGATGACCACAGCGTACCCGGCGATGAAATACCACGGCAGCGGCGTTCCGGTGACGATGCGAAACGTCCCCATCGCGACGCCGATGGCGACCCCGACCGCGACGGCGAGGCGCAGGCCCCAGGGGCTGAGCGCGCCGCCCGAGACGTCGTGCGCCTTGATCGCCACGGCGATCAACGCCGGCTCGGCGAGGGTGGTGGCGAAACCGATCGCCGCGGCGAACACATAGACCCAGCCGTAATCCTGCCAGCGCACCGCGGCGATCACGTCGGCGCCATGAATGAACATCGGCGCGGTGAGCTGGCGGGCCATGGCCTTGCCGAGCGGGAACAGCGCCTGCTCGAGCCCGACGAGAAACAGCGCCAACCCGAGAACGACGTATATCAGGCCGATCGCGGATCGGCGCGGGTGGGCCAGCGGGCGGCGCAGCACGAAGGCCTGGAAGCCGAACAGGATGACCGCGATCGGCGCCAGGTCGAACAGCGTCTCCCGCAGCGTCGAGCCAAGCGCGCCGAGCCCGCCCATCGCCGTCGCTCACACCGCCATGCCGAAGACCAGGACGAAGATCATCGGCGTCAGGCTGGCGAAGGCGATCAGCCCGAAGCCGTCGATCATCGGGTTGCGTCCGCGGATCGCCGACGACAGGCCGATGCCGAGCGCCGCGACGAGCGGCACGGTGACGGTCGACGTCGTCACCCCGCCGGCGTCGTAGGCGACGCCGATGATCTCGTCGGGGGCGAAGCCGGTGATCACCACGACCAGCGTGTAGCCGCCGATGATGAAGTACTGGATCGGCCACCCCTTGACGATGCGAAAGACGCCCAGCACCAGCGCCACGCCGACCGCCACCGCGACGGTGTAGCGCAGGCCGAGGGCGTAGTCGGCCCGGGCCGCCGGATCGGCCGCGACCACCCCGGCCTCGGCCGCCGCGCGCGCCGCCTCGTCGGCGATCGCGATCAGCGCCGGCTCGGCCACCGTGGTGCCGAAGCCGAGCGCGAAGGCGAAGGCGAACAGCCAGGCGAGACTGCCCTTCTGCGCGAACGCGTTGGCCATCGACTCGCCGAGCGGAAACAGCGCCATCTCGAGCCCCTGCACGAACAGCGCGAGCCCCAGCATGACCAGCACGAGCCCGAGTAACACGTTTTCGAGATTGGGAAACGGCTGCCTGAGAACCACGAGCTGGAAGAACGCGATGACCAGGATGATCGGCGCGAGGTCGCGGAGCGTGCCGAGGATCAGGCGTCCGAAGGAAACGAAACCTGCAACCATGGGGGCGAATCGCGCGTTGTTGACCCTACCGGCCCCACCCTATATCAGGCCGCCGCGCCCGCAACACGATCTATGTCAGGAGTCTGCAATCAAGGCCCGCGGAGGCGCTTCCTGGATTTCTTCTTGCGGAGCGAGCTTCGGCCCTCGCGCGAATAGGCTTGGCCGGGACCGCGCGCGGGCGCGGCGCGGAAGCGCGGCACGATCCCCAGCTCGGTCGCCTCGAGCCGGCGGATCTCGTCCCTGAGCCGCGCCGCCTCCTCGAACTCCAGATCGCCCGCCGCGGCGCGCATGCGAACCTCCATGTCCTTGAGGTGGGCCTTGAGGTTGTGGCCGACGAGGTGGGGCACGGCCTCGTCGCCGGTGCCGACGGTGACGTAATCGGCCTCGGCGACGCTTTGGAGGATGTCGGCGACGTCCTTGCGGATGCTCTCGGGGGTGATGCCGTTGGCGGCGTTGAACGTCTGCTGCTTCTCGCGCCTGCGGTTGGTCTCGCCGATCGCCGCGGTGAGGCTTTTGGTCATGGTGTCGGCGTAGAGGATGACGCGGCCGTCGATATTGCGCGCGGCGCGGCCGATGGTCTGCACCAGCGAGGTCTGCGAGCGCAGGAAGCCTTCCTTGTCGGCGTCGAGGATCGCCACCAGCGCGCATTCGGGGATGTCGAGCCCCTCGCGCAACAGGTTGATTCCGATCAGCACGTCGAAGGCGCCGAGGCGCAGGTCGCGGATGATCTCGATGCGCTCGAGCGTGTCGATGTCGGAGTGCAGGTAGCGCACGCGCACGCCCGCCTCGTGCATGTACTCGGTGAGGTCCTCGGCCATGCGCTTGGTCAGCGTGGTCACCAGCACGCGCTGGCCGCGGCCCGCGCAGTCGCGGCACTCGGCGAGCAGGTCGTCGACCTGGGCCTCGACCGGGCGGACGATGCACACCGGGTCGATCAGCCCGGTCGGGCGGATCAGCTGCTCGATGAACACCCCGCCGGTGCGCGCCAGCTCCCACGGCCCCGGCGTCGCCGAGACGAAGATCGTCTGCGGCCGCATCACGTCCCACTCCTCGAACTTCAAGGGCCGGTTGTCGATGCAGCTGGGCAGCCGGAAGCCGTATTCGGCGAGCGTGGACTTGCGGTTGAAGTCGCCGCGGTACATGCCGCCGAGCTGGGGCACCGAGACGTGGCTCTCGTCGACGAACACCAGCGCGCTCTCGGGCAGGTACTCGAACAGCGTCGGCGGCGGCTCGCCGGGCGCGCGCCCGGTGAGGTAGCGCGAGTAGTTCTCGATGCCGGCGCAGTGGCCGACGGTCTCGAGCATCTCGAGGTCGAACAGGGCGCGCTGCTCGAGCCGCTCGGCCTCGAGCGGCTGGTCGTGCTCGCGGAACCAGGCGAGGCGCTCCGCGAGCTCGGCGCGGATGCCGACGATCGCCTGCTTGAGCGTCGGGCGCGGGGTGACGTAGTGGCTGTTGGCGTAGACCCTGACCGCCTCGAGCTCGGCGGTCTTCTCGCCGGTCAGCGGGTCGAACTCGACGATCGCCTCGATCTCGTCGCCGAACAGCGACAGCCGCCACGCGCGGTCCTCGTAGTGCGCCGGGAAGATCTCGATCGAGTCGCCGCGGACGCGGAAGCAGCCGCGCGCGAACGCCGCGTCGTTGCGCCGGTACTGCAGCTCGACGAGGCCGCGCAACAGCTCGGCGCGCTCGAGGCGCTCGCCGCGCGCGAGCGTGATGATCATCCGCGCGTAGGTCTCGACCGAGCCGATGCCGTAGATGCAGCTCACCGAGGCGACGATGATCACGTCCTCGCGCTCGAGCAGCGAGCGCGTCGCGGCGTGGCGCATGCGGTCGATCTGCTCGTTGATCGAGGCGTCCTTCTCGATGTAGGTGTCGGTGCGCGGGACGTACGCCTCGGGCTGGTAGTAATCGTAGTACGAGACGAAGTACTCGACCGCGTTGTCGGGGAAGAACCCCCTCATCTCGCCGTAAAGCTGGGCGGCGAGCGTCTTGTTCGGCGCCAGGATCAGCGTCGGGCGCCCGACGCGCTCGATCACCTTGGCCATGGTGTAGGTCTTGCCCGACCCGGTGACGCCGAGCAGCACCTGGTCGCGCTCGCCCTCGATCAGCCCCCCGACCAGCTCGCCGATCGCCTGCGGCTGGTCGCCCGCCGGCTTGTAGTCCGAGACCAGCCGGAACGGGCTCGGCGTAACCACGCGCGGCGCCGCCCCCTCGCCGCGCTCCGCGTCCCTGGGGTGCCGCTGCGCCCACGCGGGGCGTGGGGGCTGGGGCTCGGTTGCCGCGCCCGCCTCCCCTATCACCGCTTGCGTCGTCATGGTGTTTATATAGCCGCTTCGTCCCCGCCCGCGCCAGCCCGGCCTGCGCCGACCCCGCCGTCACCCGCGCCGACCCCGCCATCCCAGCCGCAGCACGCCCCGTGGCCCCTGCTGAAAGCTATCATAGGTTGTAAACGTTCGATTCGGTCTGAATGGCCAATTCACCGCGACTCTACTTCGGATTGTATTTCAGATTTCGACGGTCCGCCGGAACCGGCCTCGCGTGCGCGAATCGAGATGCACCACGATACTATATCTCGTAGTTTGGCGGATTTGCGGTGCAAGATGTGGTATGCCAACGGGTATCCTGTTGCGCGCTTCGGCGCACGATCTGTTGCAAATCGTGTACGATCTGTTGCACAGCGTCGAGATCCCCTCGCGCGCCGTGCACGGGCTGTCGGAGGCCGACGTGCGCCTGACCGCCCGCCGGCCTGTAGTCCGAGACCAGCCGGAACGGGCTCGGCGTGACGACGCGCGGCGCCGGCCCCTCGCCGCGCTCCGCGTCCCTGGGGTGCCTCTGCGCCCACGCGGGGCGCGGGGGCGGGGCCGCTGCGTTCTCTCTCGCCGCTTCAGTCTCCATGGTTTTTTATAGTCGGTGGATAGGCGGCAAGGCCAGCGAATCGGAATTCGCTTTCACCCCCCTTGCTCGGGTGTCCTTACCGTTGCGCTTGGACCGCGATCGCCCATCGGCTAAACTTCAACGTCAAGCTCGGGCCAGCGCTCTACCATCGCGGATGACATCAATCGCCTCGCCCGTACATATGGTCATCTGGGTCAGTCTTTCCTGGATCGACGCCAAGTCTGAGCGCGAACTCACTATTGCTCATTCCGGCCCGGAAAGGGAGTCCGTCAGTCGATCGATCCCATCTCGGGTTCCAGAAGACGAATGCCGGCTTTGCCAGCAGAGCTCCCGCCGAATGGAGACCGCCATAAGCCGTATGATACACGGCTGCGAGATGCGAACTGTCGTTGGAATGAAACACCACATTGGCAAGGATCGCCGCGCGGCGCCTAAGATGCGGTAGTGTGAGATCAGGTGGCTCAATATCTTCAAACTGCAAGGCGATAAATCCAGGGTGGTTGCCAGTTAGCTGTGAAGTCGCCTTTTTGAGCGCCTCCAACTGCGGTTTGGAAGGATCGTCCTCTCGGCGACTACGAACGACCACGAGACAACCTCCTGTCTCGCTCATAACACCTGCGGCATGGCAGTTGGGGCCAAACGCCTTTGAGCATGCGGCGTAGAGTTCTTTCGATTCTATGAAGTCCGTGTTGGCAAGACGGCGCTCATACGGCTCGCGCTCGACCACGAAGTTAGGACCAGACAGTTGAGTAAGATTGGCTTCGGTCAGGACACGGGATGTTGCTGTTCTGAGGACGCGCTGGCTTTCAACATCTGGAAGCATGCGGTCGTTAAGCGTGATAACCAGAACAGACCGTATTGAGTTCTTCGCATATTCCATGATCCTTGGGCCGATAGCATCGATGAAGCGGTAAAAATCCTTACGGTGAATCTTGCGACCTGCGTCCGCCGAAAGGCTCTTGCATTCGACTTCACCGACAATTTCTCCATTCTGAAAGCGAATATCGTATGTCGCTTCTCCTTCAAGGTCAGGGAACTCGATGTCGAAGCCCTCGTCGAGGAGACCAAGCGCAACTTGAAGTTCAAGGTAAGGGCCTGCGAAATTGGCCTTGAGTCCGTCTCGCAGGCGACCAACGAGATTTTTTTGGCCTGTAGTTGTTAAGTGCTTATGGGTTTCTACAGTCATGCCAGCGAACAGAAGAGCTGCCATCGCTTGAGGAAAGATCTCTTCAGGAAGAAGCCGCCCATGTTCGCGCCAGATGCTGATTTGGGCGCTTAGCTCCAACTCCAACCAGTGGTGGTCGGACATTATTTTCGCCTGATATGGCGACTTTTGCGCCTCTGTGTAGAGCTGATCTACCCGCTTCCACCAACGTGTGCTGCCAGAGATCTCTAAAAAATCCGAAAAATAGGCCGCCAGACCGTCTATGCTGCGAGGTAGATCGACACGCATTTTTACTTTCCGACCCTTAGCTTCGGTACGATTCCCGTAGCTTCAATCCACTAGGCGGCCTCGCTTCTTTGTACACCGCCAAGCACTCCGAAAGAAGCTTGTTCACGTCGCTGCGCCGCGATGATTTCGGGGTATCGATCACAGCGTGGCTGGAGATCACGGTCAGGGGTCCGACCGGCACGGCGGCTTCCTGCCCGATAGAGGCCATCAGCCGCACGAGGCCGATGAGATTGTCGAGCAGCGTTCGATATCATAGTGGTTACGGTACAGGGCGGTCAGCATAACGCGGTTGTCACGGTCGAGCTTGATTTGGTCAATACAAATCGTATATACAGACCTATATGGCCTTCGAATGGGACGCGCGCAAGAACGCGGTCAATCTTGCCAAGCACGGCATTGAATTCGCGGACGCGACGCGGATGTTCGAAGGAGCGGTCCTCGAACGGCTCGACGACCGCGAGGACTATGGAGAAACGAGGATCGCCGCAGTAGGTGTGGTCGAAGGCCGCGAGCTGTTCGTGGTCTACACCATGCGCGGCGAGAACCGCCGGATCATTTCGGCACGGAAGGCCAATCGGCATGAGCGACAGGCATACCACCAAGCGCTCCGCGCCCACCAAGGGCAAGACTGACTGGGCGCGCGTTGACGCGTTGACCGAACCGCGGATCGACGAGGCCGCGCGCGCCGACCCCGACGCGCTGCCCACCGACGCGGCGTTCTGGCGCGACGCGAAGCTCGTCATGCCCGAGCGCAAGGTCCCGGTTTCGCTCAGGATCGACCGCGACGTGGTCGACTGGTTCAAGTCGCATGGCCGCGGCTACCAGTCGCGGATCAACGCCGTGCTGCGGTCGTACATGAACGCGCGCAAGAAAGCGGGCTGAACGCCCTACCCCGCCCCCGCCTCCTCAAGCCTCCAGATACTCGCAGGTGCTCGTCGGCTCGGGGACGGGCAAGCCGTCTTCACGCAGGCCGTCGAGATGGAGCCGAATGGCCTGGCGAATCTGTTGCCCCGCCTCTTCGGGCGTCGCGCCGGTGGCCACGCAGCCCGGCAGGTCGGGGACGTAGGCGGAAAAATTACCTTCGGCCTTTTCGATGACGACGGCGTAGCGCATCAACGTTCTCCTCTAACTTTTCACTTAATTTGAGCCTGTTTCAAGACGCTGTTCAACGTGCCCGGGGCCAAGTCATCCGATGGTTTTCCTGCCACGGTCACCCGTCCGCGCTTGACCGGATGTTTGAACTGGCGGTGGCTGCCTCGGGTCGCCACAAGATACCACCCGTCCCTTTCCAGCAGGGCGATTATATCCCGTATTTTCACGCTGCAAACAACCGCTCTTTGGTGTCGCTCGGCTTGCCTTCACGCAGGCCCAGTCTCGGCCAGCCGCCCCCCGAGGCGCAACGGGGAGACGCGCACGGCGAGGCCGGTCTTGTCGTCGGTCTCGCAATAGACCGCGCAGAGCGTCGCCGGGCCCATGGCGGGCTTGAGGCGCTCGGTCGGCATCTTGCGGGTGAAGCGCAGGATCGCGTCCGCCTTCTCCATGCCGATCACCGAATCATAGTCGCCGCACATGCCGGCGTCGGTCTGGTACGCGGTGCCGCCGGGGAGCACCTGCGCGTCCGCGGTCGGCACGTGGGTGTGGCTGCCGACCGCGAGCGAGGCGCGGCCGTCGACGAAGTGGCCCATCGCCATCTTCTCGCTCGTCGCCTCGCCGTGGATGTCGATCACCGCCGCATCGACCGCGCCGCCCAGCGGGTATTTCCTGAGCGCGTCGTCGACGCACGCGAACGGGTCGTCGAGCGCGTTCATGAACAGCCGGCACATGACGTGGACCACGAGCACCTTCTTGCCGCGCGGCGCCTCATAGACGCCGGCGCCGCGGCCGGGCGCGCCCCTGGGGTAGTTGTCGGGGCGCAGGAGCCGCGAATCGCCGCCGATGTAGCCGATGATCTCGCGCTGGTCCCAGACGTGGTTGCCGGTGGTGATGACGTCGGCGCCGGCGGCGTAGAACGTCTTGCAGATCTTCTCGGTGATGCCGAAGCCGCCGGCGGCGTTCTCGCCGTTCAAGACCACGAAGTCGAGCCCGAGGTCCTCGCGCAGGCCCGGCAGCCGCTCGATCACCACCTCGCGGCCCGAACGCCCGACCACGTCGCCGATGAAAAGAATCTTCACGCTATCTCCAATGCCCGCTTCTCGGTCACCACCCAGTCGAGCCGCTCGTCGGCGGCGCCGTTCGGCACCTCCTCGACGCGCTGCGCCTCGAACCCGAGCCCGACCGCGCAGTCGACCCGGCCGCGTGCGCGCAAGAGCCGAAGCGTGCGGTCGTAGTAGCCGCCGCCGTAGCCGAGCCGGTAGCCGCGCGAATCGAACGCCAGCAGCGGCACGATCAGCACGCGGGGCGTCGCCGCGGCGGCGGCGCCCAAGGGGACCGAAGTGCCGAACGCCCCTTCGACCAGCTCATCGCCCGGCGCCCAGACGCGGAACGCCAGCGGCTCCCCCCGCCCCGCCACCACGGGGAGCGCGCAGGCGTGGCCGCGCGCCAACAGCGCGGTCATCAGCGGGCGCGGGTCGAACTCGTCGCCCATCGGCCAGTAGCCGGAGACGACGCAGCCGGGCGCAAGCGCGATGGCTTCGAGGAAATGCCCCGCCGCCGCCGCGAACGCCCCGGCGGTCCGATACGCGGCGCGGCGGCGCTCGCCGGCCTCGGCGCGCAATCGCTGCTTGGCGGCGATGATTTCGTCGTTGGCATCGGGGCTCACGAGCACGCCGCGCGGGCGTCGCGCAGAGTGGGCGGGGCCGCCTCGACCGTCGGCGAGAACACGTCCTCTGTGGCCTGCAGGTGCAGGTGGGCGCCATATACCGGAACCACGGCCCCGGCAGGGACAGCTCCCGTAAGAAAACTGTTGACCCCAGGGATCAATGCCGCCAAACGCGTCGCGCAGCACCCGTCCACCGCTAAGGTTACGCGTTCTCGAGATGCGCCGCAATATCTTCGATGCGCTCGGCGACCGCCTCGACCAGGGGCTCGAGCCCGGCGTCGCCCTTGGCCGGCGCGCTTTGCTTGGCTTGGGCGATCCCGGCGCGCAGCTTCTCGATCTCGGCGCGGGCGTCGAACAGCTTGTCGGTGACGAGCAGGCCGGTCATCACCAGGATCCGCGCGTCGCTCGCGCTGCCGGCGCTCGTGAGCATCTCCCGCGCGCGCTCGTCGAGGTAGGCGCCGAGGCGGCCGAGGCGCTCCTCCTCGCCGTCGGCGCACTGAATGTCGTAGCCGCGGCCGCCGATCGTCACCACCACCTCGCTCATCTCAGCCCTCCATCGCCGCCTTGAGCCGCACCACCGCCGCGTCGAGGCGCGCCGACGCCGCCGCGGCGGTCTCGGCGAGCGCGGCGTTGTCCGCGCGCGCCTTGTCGAGCTC
>JACZUY010000022.1 GCA_022572945.1 Pseudomonadota bacterium | reverse complement strand
ACGCAGTCGCCCGCGCCGATGCGCCCGCCCATCACCGCCTCGAACGCGTCCTCCTCGCAGTCGAAGCAGCGGGCGGGCCCGCGGAACCCGAGCTTGTCGTCCGCCATGTGGGCGACCTTGACGATCGCCCCCTCGGGCGCGAGCGGGCCCCTGAGACCGACGACGCCGCCGGTCGGCGAGATCGGGTCCGACGCCCGGCGGACCACGTCCTGGTCCTCGGGGAACGCCACGTCGGCGTGGTTCTCGGCGATCGTCTTGCCGCTGACCGTGATCGCGTCGCCGTGCAGATACCCGCCGTCGAGCAGTTCCTTGATCACCACCTGGACGCCGCCGGCCTCGTAAAGGTCCTTGGCGACGTACTTGCCGCCCGGCTTGAGGTCGGCGATCAGCGGCGTGCGCTTGAACACGTCGGCGACCGCGTGGAGGTCGAAGTCGATGCCCGCCTCGTTGGCGATCGCCGGCAGATGAAGCACCGCGTTGGTCGAGCCGCCGGTGGCGGCGACCACCGTCGCCGCGTTCTCGAGCGCTTCGCGGGTGACGATGTCGCGCGGCCGGATGCCCTTCTCCAACAGGCTCATCACCGCCTGGCCCGAGAACTCGGCGTACTGGTCGCGCGATTCATAGGGCGCCGGCGCGCCCGCCGAGCCGGGCAGCGCCAGCCCGATCGCCTCGGAGACGCAGGCCATGGTGTTGGCGGTGAACTGGCCGCCGCACGAGCCGGCGGACGGGCACGCCACCGTTTCCAGCAGGTGCAGGTCCTCGTCGCTCATCTTGCCGGCGGCGTGTTGGCCGACGCCCTCGAAGACATCGACCACGGTCACGTCGCGGCCCTTGAAACGGCCGGGAAGGATCGAGCCGCCGTACATGAACACCGACGGCACGTTGAGCCGCACCATCACCATCATCAGCCCGGGAAGCGACTTGTCGCAGCCCGCGAGCCCGACCAGCGCGTCGTAGCAATGGCCGCGCATCGTCAGCTCGACCGAATCGGCGATGGTCTCGCGGCTGACCAGCGACGACTTCATGCCCGCGTGGCCCATGGCGATGCCGTCGGTGACGGTGATGGTGGTGAACTCGCGCGGCGTGCCGCCGGCGGCGCGCACCCCCTTCTTGACGACCTGCGCCTGGCGGGCGAGCGAGATGTTGCACGGCGCGGCCTCGTTCCAGGTCGTCGCGACGCCGACCAGGGGCTGGTAGATCTCCGCCTCGGTCACCCCCATGGCGTAGAGGAACGAGCGGTGCGGCGCGCGCTCGGGCCCGACCGTGGTGTGGCGGCTCGGCAGCTTGGATTTGTCGAAGGCGGTCATCGGCGGCGTCCTCCCCTCACGCGGCTTTATTCGTTGTCCCGGCTGGTAGGCACCATAATCCGCCGCGCCGCGCCGCCGCAAGGCGGGTTGAGACGTACCTTCGTGCATGCGCTTTCGGTGGAGGGAGAACCCTGCCCGTTGATGTCCGCTAATGTTATGGGTTCTCTGACCCACAGGCGACATTCGGGCTGCATAGACTCGCTCACCAGTAACCCATACAATCTCGCGCATCGACTTCTCAGATAGCGTTCCCATTTCATGGCCGAAGAGCGAGTCCAACGACGTCTTGCCGCCATCCTCGCCGCGGACGTTGCGGGTTATTCGCGGCTGATGGGCGTGGACGAGGAAGGCACACTTGCCCGGCTCACAGCCCACCGCACCGATCTGATCAACCCTTGCATCGCCGAGCACCGGGGGCGGGTTGTGAAGACGACGGGTGATGGTCTGCTGGTGGAATTCGCGAGCGTTGTTGATGCCGTCCGGTGTGCTGTCTCGTTTCAGGAGGGCATGGGGGAGCGCAACAAGGACACCCCCGAGGACCGGCGCATCGAGTTTCGCATTGGCGTCAATCTCGGCGATGTGATTGTGCAGGACGACGATGTGTTCGGGGATGGGGTGAACGTCGCCGCTCGATTGGAAGGCCTGGCCGAGCCCGGCGGTGTGGTCGTCTCTGGCACAGTCCACGAGCACGTCCGGTCCAAGCTCGACTTCGGCTTCGATGATCTTGGGGTGCGGGAGTTGAAGAACATCGCCGAGCCAGTCCACGCATTTTCGGTTGGGTCGGCGAAGGCCGTTCCCTCGATGAGCGCATCGAAGACCCAAAAATCGCTGCCGCTCCCCGACAAGCCGTCCATCGCCGTCCTTCCCTTCGACAACATGAGCGGCGATCCGGAGCAGGAATATTTTTCCGACGGCATAACCGAAGACATCATCACGGCTCTCGCCAAGAACCGGTGGCTTTCCGTCACCGCCCGCAATTCGACGTTCGCCTACAAGGGGCAATCGCCGGATATCCGGCGTGTAGCGAAGGAACTGGGTGCGGATTATGTCGTGGAAGGCAGCGTTCGCAAGTCAGGAAAGCGCATAAGGATCACTGCGCAGCTCATCGACGCGAACTCCGGCAATCATATCTGGGCCGAACGTTACGACCGCGACGTCGGGGACATCTTCGCTGTGCAGGACGAGATTACGCAAACCATAGCTGCCACTATCGAACCGGAACTTGGTGCCGTTGAGAGCCAGAAGGCCAAACGCAAGCCCACGGAAAATTTGGATGCCTGGGACTGTTACCATCTCGCGCTTTCGAACATGTATCGCTTCGACAAGGAGGGCAACGCGGAGGCCCAGCGATTGTTCCGCAGGGCAATAGAGGCCGATCCAGACTTTGCCGTGGCGCATGCGCGACTCGCATATTGCATGGCCGCCAGTACGGTGTATTTCGAGGCGGAGCCCGCCGTCGAATTTCTCGATGAGGCCCTTCGCGTTGCGCAAAGGGCAACGCTGCTCGATGATCAGGACGCCTTAGGGCACTTCGCCGTAGGGCGGATCCAGTTACTGAGGCTCGAATACGACCACGCCATCGCCGAATTCCAGACCTCGGTCGAACTCAATCCCAACCTTGCCCAGGCGCATTGCGGTCTCGGCGACTCGCTGGCCTATGCAGGCCGTCTCGATGAATCCACTTCCTGTTTCGAGGAGGCGGTCCGTCTGAGCCCACATGATCCCTACCGGTGGGGGTTTCTCATGTATGGATCGCTTGCACATTTATTCTCGAAGCGGCACGAATTGGCGGCGGAATGGGCTGAAAAGGCGGTTCGCGTCCCCAACTCCCATTATTGGGCAAACGCGGCACTGGTCGCGGCTCTGGGCCATCTGAATCGGCCCGATGAAGCCAGATCGGCGGTGGTAGACCTCCTGCGGCGAAGACCCGGGTTTTCGTGCAGCTTCGCCAAGGATCACCTCTTCTACCTCAAGGACTCCGCCCAAATCGAACATTACGTCGATGGGCTCCGCGATGCGGGCGTGCCGGAGTAAGATTTGAGTGTCCCCCGGGCGTGGCTCGAACGTCCGGGTTTGGCTACAAGCAGACGTTGGCGAGGCGGGTCCAAGGCCATCCACGCCGACCTCTATGGGCCCACACCCTAATGCACCAGCTCGTGGAGCCGGGCGATGTGGTCGGGGGTGGTGCCGCAGCAGCCGCCGATGATGCGCGCGCCGGCGTCGAGCCAGGCTTGCGCGTGCCGGGCGTAGCCCTCGGGGCCGAGATCGTCGCGCAGCGCGAGCAGCCCGTCGCCCTCGTTCTCGCCGTCGAGCCGCCAGTCCTCGGGCACCGGCCGGAAGGTGTTGGCGTAGCCGCCGGCGAGCCCCGATCCCAGCCCCGCCAGCGCCGGCATCGCCGCGCTGACGCTCTCGGGCGAACAGCAGTTCACCAGCAAGCCCGAGACCGGCAGGTGCGCGATCGCCTTGGCCGCCTCGGCAACGGTCTCGCCGCTGCGCAGGCGCCCGGAGCGGTCCTCGTGCAGCGTCCACGACACCCACACCGGCCGGCCCGTCGCGCACGCCGCGGTGGCCGCGGCGAGCGCCTCGGCCGCGCTCGACATGGTCTCGCACAGCAGCAGATCGACGTGCGGCATGAGCGCCTCCGCCTGCTCGCGGTAGAGCGGCTCGATCTCGTCGAAGGGGCCGACCAGATCGGGCCGGTAGCTGCCGCGCAGCGGCGGCAGCGAGCCGGCGATCAGCACCCGCCGGCCGGCCGCGGCGCGCGCCTCCTGCGCGAGCTTGCAGGCGGCGATGTTGAGCTCGGCGAAGCGGTCCTCGACGCCCTCCGTGGCGAGGTCGCCGCGGATCACGCCGTAGGTGTTGGTGGTGATGACGTCGGCGCCGGCGGCGATGAAGTCGTCGTGGATCTCGCGCACCACGTCGGGCGCGACGAGGAGCGCGTTGGCCGACCAGATGGTCTCGAGGATCGGCACGCCGCGGCGGCGCAGCTCGCGCCCCATGCCGCCGTCGAGCAGCACCGCGCGCCGAGGCAGCGATACGGTCGGAATGTCGGTCATCGGCGCGCCTCCCCGCCCGCGCGCCTGAGCGCTTCGGGCCGCATCTCGCGGTCGACCTCTCGCCCCAGCCGGGTGACGATCTCGGGCAGCGCCCGGACATCGTCGCGCGTGGTCCGGAAGTTGGTGATGCACGCGCGCAGCAGAAAGCGGCCGCCGACGACGGCGTTCGACAGAAACGCCTCGCCGCTGCGCTGGATCCGCGTCAACAGCGCGGCGTTGAGGTCGTCGAGATAGCTCTCGACCGCCTCGGTCGCCGGCGCGAGATCGCCGGGTGCGTAGCGGAACGTGGTGATGCTCAGGGCCTGGGTCACCGCCTCGATGTCCGGGGCTTCGTCGAGGCGTTGGTGAAGCTCGCGCGCGTGCCCGATGTCGCGCGCGACCAGCCGCGCATACTGCTTGCGGCCGAGCTGGCGCAGGATCATCCACACCTTGAGCGCGCGAAAGCCGCGTGAATTCTGCAGGCCGTAGTCGTGGAAATTGACCAGCGCCTCGTCGAGGTCGCCGGGATAGTGGTAGTAGGGCGGCCGGTAGCTGAAGGTGTCGCGCAGCGTCTTGCGGTCGCGCACCAACGCGCAGCCGCCCTCGAGCGGCGCGTAGAGCCACTTGTGGGCGTCGATGGCGATCGAATCGGCTTCCCGGAGCCCTCTCAGCGCGTCCGGCGTATCGGGGGCGACGATGGCGAGCGCGCCGTAAGCGCCATCGACGTGGAACCACAGGCCGCGCTCGCGGCACAGCGCCGCCATCTCGGGCAGCGGATCGACGGCGCCGGTGCTCACCGTCCCGGCGGTGCCGACGACGAGGAAGGGCCGGTCGCCGTTCGCCTGGTCTTCGTCGATCCGCCGCTCGAGCGCGGCGAGGTCCATGCGCAACGCGCCGTCGGTCTCGATCCAGCGGATCGCGTCGGTGCCGAGGCCGAACAGGTCGGCGGCCTTCTCGATCCAGGTGTGGGTCTCGCGCGAGACGTAGACGCGCAGCCGCCGGGCGTCGCCGATCCCGGCGGCGCGCACGTCCCAGTCGGCCCTGGCCCGGCGCGCGGCGAGGAAACCGATGAAGTTGGCGGCGTTGCCGCCGCTCGTGAACAGACCGCCGCAGTCGGCCGGATATCCCAGCAGGTCGGCGATCCAGCGCACCGCCTGGAGCTCGATCTCGGTCGCCATCGGCGACGACGGCCACGACACCACGTTGGGGTTGACCGCGCCTGCGAGCAGGTCGGCGAGCGCGCCGAGCGGCGCGGCCGAGCCGATGATGTAGCCCCACTGCCGCGGGTGCCCGGTCAGGCGGTTGTGGTCGATGATGAGCGAGGCCGCCTCGTCGATGATCGTGGCCGGATCGGCGCCGTCCTCGGGCATCGGCCCCTGCCCCAGCAGCGCCCTCACCCCCGCCGGCGTCACCTCGGGCATCACCGGCCGTTCGGGCAGCGTCTCGAGGAATTCCGCGATGCGGTCGACGAGGCGATAACCCAGCGCCCGGAATTCGTCGGGTGAAAGCCCGATCGGCGCGGGGCCGTCCTCGGGAGCGTCGGTGCCTTGTTCCGTAGTCATCGCGCAGGCTCAGGAGCCGGCCGGGCCAATCTGCTCAAGCCAGGCGGCGTTCGTGGCGGCGCCGTGGGTCGCGTGTCGAAGCCGTGGGCGCTTTCAGAACACATGCGCCCTTACCATGGTTTCTATCGTTGTCCGGTCCCGCTCGCCGAGCGTACCAATCCTGCCCTGAATGAGCCCCAGGTCGAGGGTGAAGAGCTTCATCCGCACGACCGATTCTGCATTGAGCCCGGCGTCGGCGAGGTTGGTCACGGGAACGTCGCTCGGCCAGCCAGCGTTGGCGGCACTGGTGATCATGGCCAGCACCGCTGCGGGATGGGTCTGGTTGAACCCCCGGTTGGAGATGACAAGCGCAGGGCGACGTTTGCTGGTATCGCGATCCGTGAAGGGAAAAGGAACGACAACGACGTCGAACGCCTCAAAGGTCACGGTAGGCTTTCTCGTCGGCTTCCGTCAGCCATTCGCTCAAAGTTCCCTCGAGCGCCCTTAAGTGTGCCGCATCGCGTGACGCCACCTTGGTGAGAACCACGCGGTCCCCGTCGACCTCCAGCCCGACGAGGTCGCCCCGAGAGAGCCTGAGTCGGTCCCTGATCCTCTTGGGGATCGTCATCTGCCCTTTACTCGTCACCTTCGCCAATTCCATCGCGGTTCTCCGGGCTGTCTTACTTCCTTACTTCCTTACCATGAAGGTAACTGTTGTGGCAAGGGCTTTCAACCCGGTCCACCGGAAACGCCGGTCGTCCCCTACACCGGCGCTAGCCGCCGCAATGCCTCGGCGATCCTGGTGCGGGTCGTAGCGGTCGCGTCGCGGCGCTCGCGTTGCTCCTCGACCACGTGCGCGGGCGCGCGGCCGGTGAAGTTCTCGTTGCCGAGCTTGGCGTCGATCTTGGCGATCTCGCCGTCGAGCTTCTCGACCTGGCGGCTTAGCCGCGCGGCCTCGTGGCGCACGTCGATCACGTCGGCCAGCGGCAGCACGAACGTCGCCTCGCCGACGACGAGTTGCGCCGAACCCGCCGGCGCTTCGCCGTCGAGCGGCGCGATGCGATCGAGGCGGCCGAGCGTCCGGATACGCTCGCCGTGGGTCGCGAGCCTTGCCACGGTGTCGGGCGACGCGCCCTGGTGCATGAGCGGAAGCCGCGCGCCCGGCGGAACGTTGAGCTCGGCGCGCACCGAGCGCAGCTCCGAGACGAGCCCGACGACCCAGCCGATCTCGGCGTCGGCCGCCGCGTCCACCGCGTCGCTCGCATAGCTCGGCCACGGCGCCTCGATGAGCCGGGTCTCGCGCGCGGCCGAAAGCCGGCCCCACAGCTCTTCGGTGACGAACGGCGCGATCGGATGCAGCAGGATCAGAATTTGGTCGAGCACCCACCCTGCGGTCGCCCGCGCCTCGTCCTTGTCGGCGCCGTCGGGACCGTTGAGCGCCGGCTTCGAGAACTCGAGATACCAGTCGCAGAACGTGCCCCAGACGAAGTGGTAGAGCGCGGTCGCCGCCTCGTTGAACTTGTAGGCTTCGAGCGCCGCGTCGACCGCGCGCCCGGTCTTGGCGACCTCGCCGACGATCCACCGGTTGAGCACCTCGCGGCAGCCGCGGGGATCGAACCCGGGAACCGGCGCGCAGCCGTTGAGCTCGCAAAAACGCGCCGCGTTCCACAGCTTGGTGATGAAGTTGCGGTAGCCCTCGACGCGGCTCTCCGAGAGCTTGATGTCGCGCCCCTGCGCCGCCATCGCGGTGAGCGTGAAGCGCAGCGCGTCGCCGCCGTACTTGTCGATGAGCTTGAGCGGGTCGACGACGTTGCCCTTGCTCTTCGACATCTTCTGGCCCTTCTCGTCACGCACCAGGGCGTGAATGTAGACGGTGTGGAACGGCGCCTCGCCCATGAAGTGCAGCCCCATCATCATCATCCGCGCGACCCAGAAAAAGATGATGTCGAAGCTGGTGACCAGCACGTCGGTGGGATAATAGCGCGCGACCTCGGGCGTCTCCTCGGGCCAGCCGAGCGTCGAGAACGGCCACAGCGCCGAGGAGAACCAGGTATCGAGCACGTCGGCGTCGCGCGTGAGCGCGGCCGTCTCGCCGTAATGTTCCCGGGCCGCGGCGTGGGCGGCCTCCTCGGTCAACTCGACGAAGATATGGCCGTCGGGGCCGTACCACGCGGGAATCTGATGGCCCCACCAGAGCTGGCGCGAGATGCACCACGGCTGGATGTTGCGCATCCACTCGAAATAGGTGTTCTCCCACTGCCGGGGCACGAAGCGGGTGCGCCCCTCCTCGACCGCCTCGATCGCCGGCCCGGCGAGCTTCGCGGCGTCGGCGAACCACTGGTCGGTGAGCCAGGGCTCGATCGCCACGCCCGAGCGGTCGCCGTAGGGCACGGTGTGCTCGTGGTCGTCGATCCTGTCGAGCAGGCCCATCGCGTCCATCTCGGCGACGATCTTCTTTCGCGCCTCGTAGCGGTCGACGCCCCGGAAGCCTTCGGGGACCGCGTCGTTGAGCCGGGCGTCCCGGTCGAAGATGTTGATCATCTCGAGGCCGTGGCGGCGGCCGACCTCGAAGTCGTTGAAGTCGTGCGCCGGGGTGATCTTGACCGCGCCCGAGCCCTGCTCGGGGTCGGCGTGCTCGTCGGCGACGATGATCAGCCGGCGCCCGGTCGACGGCTGGATGCAGTGCTTGCCGACAAGCGCCCGATAACGCTCGTCGTCGGGGTGCACCGCGACCGCGGTGTCGCCGAGCATGGTTTCGGGCCGCGTGGTGGCGACGGTGATGTAGCGGTCCTCATCGTCCTCGAGCGGGTAGCGGAAGTACCACAGCTTGCCCTTGATCAGGCGTTGCTCGACCTCGAGGTCGGAGATCGCCGTGTGCAGCTTGCAGTCCCAGTTGATCAGCCGCTTGTCGCGGTAGATCAGGCCCTGCTTGTAAAGGTCGACAAAAACCTTGCGCACGGCGTTCGACAGGCCCTCGTCCATGGTGAACCGCTCGCGCGACCAGTCGGCCGAGGCGCCGAGGCGGCGGAGCTGGTTGGTGATGGTGCCGCCCGACTCCTCCTTCCACGCCCACACCCGGTCGATGAAGCCTTCGCGGCCGAGGTCATGGCGCGTAAGCCCTTCGCCGGCGAGCTGGCGTTCGACCACCATCTGCGTCGCGATGCCGGCGTGATCCGTGCCCGGCTGCCACAGCACGTCGCGCCCGCGCATGCGCTGCCAGCGGATGAGGATGTCCTGCAACGTGTTGTTGAGCGCGTGCCCCATGTGCAGGCTGCCGGTGACGTTGGGCGGCGGGATGACGATGGTGTAGGGACGCGCGCCGGCGGACTTGCCGCAGGCGAAGGCGCCGGCGTCTTCCCACGCGCCATATTGCCGCGACTCGGTCTGGTCGTGCCGATAGGTCTTGTCGAGCATCGATGAAGGTCGGTTCCCGGTCGATCGTTGGCGCGCCGGACGGCGCCGGCGAGGCAGGGCTGGAGGAACTAATCCGGCTCGGCTTGACGCACCAGCCGGCGGATTTCCTTCTGCACGATACGCTCGACGATCGCCGGCAGGTTCCGGTCGAGCCAGTCGCGCAGCATGGGACGCAGCATCTCGGTAACGAGATCCTCGACCGACTGCGTGCCTTCGCTGCTCCCGGACGCGCCTCCGAGCGCGGGCTCCGCCGCCTGCGCGAGCTTCGAGAAGGCTTCGACCGACGCGCTCGCCGCCGCGCCCGAGATCACCGGATCGTCGGCTGATGCGGCCGGGGCCGCGGGGGCCGGCTCGGCCGGCTCGGCGGTTGCGGGTTCCATCTCGGCCGCCGGCTCGGGTTCGGATGGCGTCGCCGGCTCGATCTCGGGGGCCTGTCCGGGCTCCGACCCGGGCTCAGCCGCCTGCGCCGTAAGGTCAATGGTCGAGCCGTTTTCCGATACCATCTGCGTCAGCTCCAGAACGTCGTCGGACTGCGTCCCCGACGCTTCCATCGGCGGTTGTTCGGTCTCATCATCATCGGAGATTATGCGCCGGATGGAGGCGAGAATCTCCTCCATCGAAGGTTCTTGCTCGGTCTTTTCGTCACTCATCGCATAAACCTTGGCGCCTCCGACGAACGGTCAGCGTAAGACAAACCATGCGCAATTGCCAGCGTATCGTCGGCGCCGGCGGTCCGGCGCTAATCGTCGCCGCCGATGCCCCAGAGCTTGTTCCGCACGGCGTCGTAATGCCGGCGCTCGTCGTAGATCTGTACCGGAAGCCCGAGGCGCGCCGCGGTGAGCCGGCCAATGGCCCCCTGCAAGGCAAAGCTGGCGACGACCTCGTCGCGCTCGGCGCGCACGAGGTTGACCTGCGCATCGAACAGTTCCTGCTCGGCGTCGAGAACGTCGAGCGTGGTGCGCGAGCCGACGGCGGCCTCCTGCGTCACGCCGTCGAGTGCGATCTCGGCCGCGCGCACGGCGTCGCCGAAGGCGGCGATCTGCGCCCGCGCGGTCTGCAGGCTTTCCCACGCCACACTCACGTTTTCGAGCACCGCGCGCCGGTTTCGCTCGATCTCGATGCGGCGCTGCGACGCGACCTCGCGCGCCGCCCGCAGGCGCGCGGTGACCGCCCCCGTCTGGTAGAGCGGAACGCTCAATCGGGCGGTGATCTGCGCCCTTTCGGTCACGCTGCCGCGCGAGGCAGTATCCTCGGCGCGGCTCAGCTCGCCGTCGAGGTTGAGCGACGGTAACAGTTCACCGAAGACTATGGCGACTTCGTCGCGCGCCGCCCGCTCGTTGGATATGGCGCGCTGGATCGTCGGATGCTCCACCGCCGCAATCTCGCGCGATTGGGTCTCGCTCCCGGGTAACCCGGCGAGCGCCGGCGGCGTCGACAACGCGCCAGGCAGGCCGCCGACGACGCTGAGGTAGGACGCGCGGGCATTGACCAGGTCACCGTGGGTGCGAACACGGTCGGCGACCGCGGTCGAGACCCGCGCCTGGGCTTGCGCGACGTCGGTGCGCGTCACCTCGCCCACGTCGAAGCGATCCTGCGCCGCCTCGAGCTGGCGTCGCAACCTTTGCTCGTTGCGGACCGCGAGATCGAGCACCGCCTGGTCGCGCAGCACGTCCATGTAGGCCGCGGCGACATCGAGGAGCACGTCCTGCTCGACTTCGGCGAGCCGCGCGCGGTCGGCGAGCACGAGGTTCTCGGCCTGCCGCACCTCGGCAACCGTGCGGCCGCCGCGGAACAACGGCTGGCTGAGGTTGAGCGTAAGGCTTCGGGGCGTGCGTTTCTCTTCCGACGAGAAAAACGCCGTCGTGGTTTCGACGTCCGCCTTGCCGATATCGCCGGTCACCGTCACCGTCGGCCGCCAGCCCGACAGCGCCTCCGGCACCTGTTCGTCGCTGGCCCGCAGGGCGGCCCGCTGGCCGAGCAGGGTGGGGTTGTCGCGGTAGGCGGCGGCCATCGCCTCGACAAGCGATTCCGCGGCCGCGCCGCCGGCGACCGTGGCCACCGCGAGCAGGCAGACAATGCCGAAAGATGTCCAAGTACTCACTTTCACGATTCCGTGCCGCGTACGACGGCCTGCCGAGGATGCCCGGCCAGGCGCGGGGCGCGCCGTGATGCTGGGCGCATCACAAGCGGCCCGCAACGCCGCCGGGGGCCTCGGCAGGCCGCCCTTCGGGTCGCTTTTCCCGCTCCCTCGGGGCGTCGGGAATGCTTGGCGATGTCCCCGCATCGCCGCCGCATCCCCTCCTGCCGAGGAAACGGGAAAAGCGATCGTACGTGACACGGAATCATGAAAGGGAGTACTAGCCACCGTTTCCATCCTTCCACGGCGTGCCGAGGCGCTGGAAACCATGGGAGCGCCCGGCCTAAAAGACAAAGTCACGGGCGATCGAAAACCCCGGCAACGGCGCAACCGCCGCGTCGAACACGACGCGGCTCGACAGCCTTCCGTGCGCGCGCACCGTCAACGTGCCCTTGCCGACACGCCGGCCGCCGGTGACGACCGCCACCATCCGCCCGCCTTCGGCGAGTTGATCGGTGATCGCCGGGGGCACCTCGTCGACCGCGCCGCCGAGCACGATCACGTCGTACGGCGCCTGCTCGGGATAGCCGTCTTCGAGCGCGCCGGTGATCACCGCGACGTTGTCGGCGTCGATCTCGCCGAGAATCTTCACGGCGTCTTCGGCGAGGCCGGCGTCGCTTTCGAGCGCGACGACGGTGTTGGCGAGGCGCGCGAGGACGGCGCTCGAGTACCCGGTGGCGCAACCGATGTCGAGCACCACGTCCTCGGGCCGGATCGCCGCCGCGTCGAGCAGCCGCGCCAGCGCCAGGGGCTCCATGAGGCAGCGTCCCCGGGCGACCGCGATATCCTCGTCGACGTAAGCCAGGCCCTGATACTTCCTGGGCACGAAGCGCTCGCGCGGCACCTCGGCCATGGCCGCGAGCACGCGTTCGTCGGCGACCCGGTTGGGACGCACCTGGTTCTCGACCATGTTGTTGCGGGCGGTGGCGTAATCGGTCATCGGGCGGACCTGCTGAAACCGCCGGATAGTCGCGCCGGCCCGGCGAGTTATACGTTCCCCGGTGCGGCTTGACAACGCCGGAGGCCCGGGGGGAAGCCCCGTCACGGGCGCCTTGACCGGTTCGCCCGGCGGGCCGTATATACGCCCGTCGCCACGCCGAACCAGCCGGCGGATGACGTGGTGAACCCATCGGTCATCGAGAATGACCGATGGGCGTTCAAACGGCACGCAGCCTTGACGTAAGCATAAGCGGCGGCGCGTGGTTGCGTTTGCCAGCGGTCATTATGAGTCGATGATAATAACCGCTGGTATGAGGCGGCGTCTCGGGCCGGGTAGCAAAGTGGTAATGCACGGGACTGCAAATCCCTGATCGCCGGTTCGATTCCGGCCCCGGCCTCCACTGCCTCCGATGTACCGGAGCGATCGCGCGCCGTGCTGGCTGGTCCTCGCCATCGGCGCCGCGTTCGCCGCCTGGCCGCCGCTCTACGCGATCGTCTTCTCGGGCTTCTACATGGCGGTGTACCTGGTGCTGGCCGCGCTGATCCTGCGCCCGGTGGGGTTCACCTTCCGCGGCAAGGTCGCCAACCCGGCGTGGCGGGCGCTTTGGGACTGGGCGCTGTTCGCCGGCGGCCTGGTGCCCGCGTTCGTGCTCGGCGTGGTCTTCGGAAACCTGTTGCTGGGCGTTCCCTTCCACTTCGACGACAGCCTGCGCGCCTTCTACACCGGGTCGTTCTTCGGGCTGTTCACGCCCTTCGCGATGCTCTGCGGCCTGGTGAGCGTGGCCATGCTGGTGATGCACGGCGGCGTCTACCTGGCGCTGAAGACCGAGGGCGCGATCGCCGCCCGCGCGGTCCGGGCGGCGGTCGGCGCGGGCTGGCTGCTCGGCGTGCTGTTCATCCTCGCCTATTGGCTGGCTGCGGACCTGGCGGGCTATGTCATCGTCGGCGACGCGGTGCGGGACGGCCCGTCCAACCCGCTGGCCAAGACGGTGGTGCGGGAGATCGGCGCGTGGGGCCGCAACTTCGACGCCACCCCGTGGATGATCGTGGTCCCGGTGCTCGGCTTTGCCGGGGCGCTCGCGGTCACCGCGCTTCTGCAATGGGGCCTCGCCGGGGTCGCCTTCGTCGCCAGCTCGGCGTCGGTGGCCGGAATCGTCGCCACCGCGGGGTTCGCCATGTTCCCGTTTCTGTTGCCCTCGTCGAGCGACCCCGGCAGCAGCCTGACGGTGTGGGACGCCTCGTCGAGCCGCATGACGCTGTTCACCTTGCTGGTCGCGGCCGCCGTCTTCATGCCGCTCATCGTGGCCTACACGGCGTGGGTGTTCCGGGTGGTCAGGGGCAAGGTGACGGCGGCGTACGTGGAGGACGAGAGCACGGACGCGTACTGACCGGCGGGACCGGCCGGCTTGCTGAGGGAGGTTGAGCGATGTGGTACTTCACCTGGGTTCTCGGGCTCGGGCTCGCCTGCGCCTTCGCCATCCTCAACGCCCTGTGGCTCGAGATTCACCTCGGCGACGCAGGCGGCGAACCACCGGGCGCGGAAAGGCCAGAGGAGAGCCAAAGCCGGTCATAGATCACGGCGCCGCCCGGTTGGACTCGGTCGACCGCCCGCTTTATCGTACGATCGCATGAACGAACGGGCGCCGTTGTCGTGCGGCCGGACCCGGAGGCCCGGCAAATTTGAGTACCTTCACGATCCCGTACTCGTCCGCGATCGCTCCTTATACCAGCGGTCATCAAGAATGACCGATGGGCGTTCAATCGGCACGCAGCCTTGACGTACGCATTGGCGGCGGCGCCCAATTATTGCGACCAAGGCTGGCGCGCTCGCCAACGGTCGTTATGAGTGGGTCATAATGACCGCTGGTGTTAACCGGAATCCTGGTCACTGAGAGTAGTCGGCATGGAGCGGAGACTTACCGCGATCCTCAGCGCAGACGTCGTCGGCTACAGCCGGATGATGGGTGGCGAAGAGGAGGGCACGCTCGCCGCGTTGAAGGCGCACCGCAAGGAACTCATCGATCCCGCGATCGCCGAACATCACGGGCGCATCGTCAAGCTCATGGGCGACGGGATGCTGGTCGAGTTCCCCAGCATCGTCGAGGCGGTCCAGTGCGCCGTCGACGTGCAGCGCGGCATGGCGGAGCGAAACGCCGATGTGCCCGACGGCCGCAAGATGGTGCTGCGCATCGGTGTCAACCTCGGCGACATCATCGTCGACGGCGACGACATCTACGGTGACGGCGTCAACGTCGCGGCGCGCCTCGAAGCTCTGGCGGAACCGGGAGGCATCTGCGTCCAGCGCGACGTGCGCAATCAGGTCCGCGACAAGCTGCCGCTGGTTTTCGAGGACATGGGCGAGGTCGAGGTCAAGAACATCGCCCGCCCGATCCGCGTCTTCCGCGTGCTGCTCGAGCCCGCCACGCCGCGCGGCGGCGAAACCACGGCGGCGACGAAATCGGCGCTTGCACTGCCCGACAAACCCTCGATCGCCGTCCTGCCCTTCGCGAACATGTCGGGCGACCCCGAGCAGGAGTTCTTCTCCGACGGCCTGACCGAGGACATCATCACCGCGCTGTCCCGGTTCCGCGGCCTGTTCGTCATCTCCCGCAACTCGGCGTTCGTGTACAAGGGCAAGGCGACGAAGGTCGGGGACGTGGCCAAGGACCTCGGCGTCCAGTACGTGGTCGAAGGGAGCGTGCGCAAGGCGGGCAACCGCGTGCGCGTCACCGTGCAGCTGATCGACGCCGCCGCGGACCGGCACGTCTGGGCCGAGCGCTACGACCGCGATCTCGAGGATATCTTCGCGGTCCAGGACGAGATCACCTCGGCGATCGTCACCACCCTCCCCGGGCGGATCGAGGCCGCCACCCACGAACGGGCCGAGCGAAAGCTGCCGGAGAACATGGCGGCTTACGAGTACGTGCTGGCGGGCAAGGTTCTCCACCACCGCTCCAACAGAGAGGACAACGAAGAGGCGCTGCGCCTGCTCGACCGCGCCATCGAGCTCGACCCGAAGTACGCCCACGCCCACTCCTGGAAAGCCTGCACGCTGGGCCAGACCTGGGTCCACGATTGGTGCGAGGATCGCGAGGCGACCTGGGAGCAGGTGGGCGAGGAGCTGCAAATTGCGCTTGCGCTCGACGACAACGACAGCGATGTCCACCGGGTCCTCGCCGCGGTGAGCATTGCGCACGGGGATCACGACAAGGCGACGTATCATCAGCAGCGGGCGCTCAACCTCAATCCCAACGACGACCTCATCGTGGTGCAGCAAGGGGAGATCCTGACGTGGCTGGGGCGGCCCGAGGAAGGCATCGAATGGATCCAAAAGGCGATGCGCCTCAACCCCTATCACCCCGAGCGCTTCTGGAACCACCTGGGCCGGGCTTACTACACGGCGCGTCTCTATGCCGAGGCGGCCGACGCGTTCAAGCGCATTACCGCGCCGGATTTTTCGCACCACGCGTTCCTTGCGGCTTCCTACGCTCAGATCGAGGATGAGGCGGCGGCGAAGGCCCACGCCCGCGAGGTGTTGAAGCGGGAGCCGGCGTTTACCGTCGAGAGCTACCTTGGCACCCTCCACTACAAGCAGGAAAGCGACCGCGACCATCATCGCGAGGGCCTGTTGAAGGCCGGGCTGCCGGCGGCGTGAACGTACGGCTCTTGGCTCCGTGTGCATGGGGTAATCGCGGGGCGGCCGCGCGCCGCCTGGAGCGCAATCCGAACGAGGGCTCCGCAACTATGATCGACGCGCGTCGCGTGCTACCGTTTCGGGACGCGTCGTGGGGGGATAATCATGAGCACGGCTGAAGCGCCGGCGGGCAGTAGCGAGTTCGTCGATTTCTGGAACGAGGTCCTGGTTCCCAAGTTCGTCAAGTATCGCCACATCCTGGTCGGTGGCCTGACGCACCACAGCGCGAAAATCCTTCCATCGCTCGAGGTCGGCGAGGGCGACAAGGTCGTCGACGTGGGCTGCGGCTTTGGCGACACGGCGATCGAGTTCGCTCGGCGTGTCGGCCCGTCCGGTTCGGTGCTGGGCGTCGACTGCTGCGACGGGTTCCTCGAGTTCGCCCGCGCCGACGCGAAGGCGGCCGGGGTGGAGAACCTCGTCTTCGTCGAGGGCGACGCCCAGAGCTATCGGTTCGAGCCCGTCCACGACTTCTGTTTCTCGCGCTTCGGCACGCAGTTTTTCGAGAACCCGGTCGCCGGGCTCAGGAACATGCGGACCGCGCTCAGGCCGGGCGGCGTGATGACGATGATCGTGTGGCGGACGATCGACGACAATCCCTGGCTCGGCCTGCCGAAGGAGATCGTGCTCCAGTACCTGCCGCCGCCGGGTGACGACGCCAGGACCTGCGGCCCCGGCCCGTTCTCGATGGCCGACCAGGACATGGTCACCAGGCAGCTCGAGATCGCGGGGTACGCGGACATCGAGTTCGAGCGCGTCGACGCGCCTCTCATGGTAGGGCGGACAGCCGAAGACGCCGTCGAATTCCAGATCGCCCTCGGGCCGGCGGGCGAGGTCTACCGCGAGGCCGGCGAGGAGGCCGAGCGCCGGCGCGACGACATCGACGCGGCGCTCAAGTCCGAGCTGAGCAAGTACGAGACGCCCGAAGGCATCGTCATGGCGTCGAGCTCGTGGAAGATCAGCGCCCGCAATCCGGATTAGTCCGGATTGCGTCCGGTTGGCGCCCGAATTCAGCTTCTTCGGCGGCATGGAGCAACAGGTTGGGCGCCTTGATTTTCTCGTGAAGCCCGAACCGTGCGCCGGGTTATCATCAAAAAAAATCATAGCGGTCATGATTCGCGCTGCTCATCGGGAACACGCCCGTGACCCTGGAGCTTCGCGGAACCTCGCGTTCACGAGGGCGGCGTCGCACGACCCCGGTCACGCGTTGGTTATAAGAGTATGATATGCGCTCCAAAAATTTTGTGATTTGAATTATAAGCCGCTGGCCACATAATATGGGCCAATGAGTCTTGCCCCTTGGAGTGGGACTCCGGGGGGCGAGGCCGAGACAACCAAACACACAAGGGGAGGGCCATGCCTGACAGGATTAGAACGCGCGTTCGCGCGGGGGTCGTCGCCGCGGTTTTGGGAACCGCCATAGGCCTTGCCGCGTGGCCAGCGGTTACCGTGGCCGACGACATGGGAATTGCCGGATAATTCCGGCAGCAGTTCTATCTGTCCAAATCTGAATATGGCTAGTAAACTGTTGCCTCGGAAGGCGGAGAGGAGTCGCGCAGCGGCCGACCCAAAAAAATGAAACGGTTAGGCCTTGTCTTCGGACCTCGCGGCTTCGACAACGATTTGCTGAATTCTTCAAATGGGAGGTAAGCCGATGAAGACCGCTAAAAAGAACCTGATCGATCCAACACTTCTGGCCGCTCGTGATTTTACGCGGCGGTCGCTCTTGAAGAAGGGAGCCGCCCTTGGCGCCCTGGCCGCAGCCGGCCCCTTCTTCATCCGTTCGCCCCTGGCATCGTCCGGGGTGGTCAAGGTCTTCGCTTGGGGCGACTACATTCAGCCCAACATCGTCGAGGCCTTCGAAAAGGCCACCGGCATCAAGGTGGATGTCTCGACCTTTGGCTCGAACGAGGAAGCGCAGAACAAACTGCGCGCGGCCGGCGGCAAGGGCTTCGACCTGATTTTCCCCTCCGTCGATACGCGCCCGGACTACGACGACGGCAACCTTCTTCAGCCGATCGACGAATCGAAAGTCAAGGTTGACCGGATTGAACCCGCGCTGTGGCGCAGTTCGGTGAAACTGGGCGCCGTGAAGCGGGGCACCCGGTTCCTCGTCCCCTTCGACTGGGGAACCGAGGGAATCACATACGACAGCTCGGTTCATAGCTTCGGCACCGGCGGGGTCTCGTATGGCGACCTCTGGAAGGACGGCTTGGATGGCAAGGTGGCGGGGCGCCAGAAATCCTTGCTCATCACCATCGCCATCTATCTCGATGCGACCGGCGAGCTCCCCTCCAACCGGGCCATGGACCTTTACAAAACCGAGGCCGATACCCGGCGCATCTTCGCCAAGTGCGTCGAATTCGTCGCGGCACGCAAGAAGAACATCGGTGCGTTCTGGAACAACGCCACCGAGGCGACGGCGGCTT
>JACZUY010000179.1 GCA_022572945.1 Pseudomonadota bacterium | reverse complement strand
CTCCTTGGCCCTAGCGACGAGCTGGTTCGCCGAGCGGATGGGGTATCCGTAGGACTTCGCCTTGATCCACTGGGAGATGGCGCTCTTGTAGCGGCGCTTGTCGTAATGACGCCGCCCCTGGACCACGTGTTGATTGGCCATCTCCGAGCGGATCTCGGCGCGGAGTTTCTGGGCTACGAACACCACGTTGTCCTGCTCGCGCCGGTCACGATCGACGAGACCATCAAGACCGGCACCTCGCTCGCGATCAAAGCCACGCTGTCCGCGCTGGCCTGCACGGACTCGGGCTGTGTCCCCGTCTCGGCCTCGGCGACGCTGAATTTGGAAACAAGCTCCGCGGCCGGACCGGAGGCAAACGGAAAACTGTTCGAGAAAGCACGGGCCGCACTTCCGCCGCCGCTGGCCGAAGCCCCCTATCTGAAGGGCAGCCGAGCGCTCGCGTCGCATACGAAGATCCCGGTCAAGGGCTCCGGCGAACTGCTCGTCGTCGCGCGCATCGAGCCGCTGCACCACATTCAGGCCCGCGATCCCGGCGTCGAGGGGTTGATTCCGACGCGCCTGTTCATCGAACCGGTCGACGGCATCGAGTTCGGCAAAATCAAGTGGCCGGAAGCGCACGTTCGTGAAATGGAGTACTTCGGCAAGGTCCGTGAGTACAACGGCGAAGCGGTCTTTCGCGTTCCGTTCACCGTCACGGATGCCAAGTTTCAACCGGGCCCCGTGAAGGTCCGCCTGCTACTGCACTACCAGTGCTGCACCGACGCCGGCGCCTGCTATCCGCCCGAAACGGCCGAAGCGTTCGTGACGTTTGACGTGGTCGCGGAAGGCTCGCCGGCGGTTCTTGCGCAAACCGGTGTTTCGCCGACAGGTCCGCTCGCGCAAGCGGGCGCCGCCGAGCCATCGACTACCCCAACGCCGAGCGGCGGCGCGAACCCGTCACTGCTGCTCGTCTTTTTGGGCGCGTTTCTGGGTGGCGTGATCCTAAACATCATGCCCTGCGTCTTGCCGGTCATCTCGCTGAAAATCTTCGGATTCATGCAACAAGCCGGAGAAGACCGCGGCCGCGTCTTTCGCATGGGCCTGGTCTACGCGCTCGGAATCATGGGCAGCTTTCTCGTCGTCGCGATCATCATGGTCGTCCTGAGTGCACCCTGGGGCGCGCTCATGCAATACCCGATGTTCGTGATCGTGTTCAGCGGCGTCATCCTGGCGCTCGCGCTCAGCCTGTTCGGCGTGTTCGAAATCCAGCTCCCGGGCAAGGCGATGGATGCCGCCGACGCCGCGGGCCGCCGCGAGTCAACCGCGGCCGCCCGGCGGTCTTTCCCTATACTCCGGGGCAGCTGTCATTTCGCGACGCCCCCTCGACCGGTCGGCGCTCGAATCAAACGCCGCGGGCGAACCTGTACGAGGCGTCGATCAGCCCCAGGATCACCTCGAGCTCGCCCGCGTCGCGGGGACCGAAGACCATCACCAGCGTCGGCGGCGCACCGCCTGTCTCGACCAGCGGATGCCTCTCGCCCCAACCCTTTTCCAACAGCTCGGGCACGTCGTCCACGGGCAGCGTCATATGCATGCTGCCGTCGTCCGGCGGGTGGACATGGGCGAACTCGTTGCCCCTCATGAACGCCTCGACGCAGCCGTGCCCGCCCTCCTCCAGCAGCCACAGGGCCTCGGCGCCGGGCACCGAGATGATGCTCGGGCGGCGCTCGACGAACGGGAAGTCGAACGCCCGGTCCTTCAAATCGGCGTAGATATCGGCCGGCGGGTTCTGGTCAAGCTGTTGATGCGGCAGGCCGTAGTTGGTCTTGGGTTTCGTGCCTCGGCGTTGGGGCAGGGTGAGCATGGCGACCTCCTGGACGATGGGTTATACCAACCTGCGGTGATTGGCGCGCTCGCGCTCTATTGCTTCACCCCGACCTCGCGGTAATAGCGCTCGGCGCCGGGGTGGAGCGGCACCGCGATTCCCTCGACCGCGGTCTCGAGCCGGATGTCGCGCCCCCTGGCGTGGCCCTGGTCGAGGAGCTTGCGCGTATTCTCGTTCCACAGCGCGCGGGTGATCTCGTAGACGGTCTCCTCGTCGACGCCGGCGGCGACCAGCAGCTGCGCGCCGACGCTGATGGTGGGCGCCTCGCCGACACCGTTGTAGACGCCCGCGGGGATGACGCCCCTGGCCAGGAACGGGTAATACGCCACCACGGTGTCGGCCTCGGGATCGTTGACCGGCAAGAGGTCGATCTCGACCGTGCGCGCGAGCTCCTCGATCGCCGCCACGGGATAGCCGGCGACGATGAAAAACGCATCGAGCGTCCCCTCGCTCATCATCAGGCTCGACGGTCCCGAGCGCAGATGCACATGGTCGAGGTCGTTCCCCGATATGCCATAGGCGTCGAGCACCGCGCGGGCCTCGACCAGCGTGCCCGAGTCCTCCTCGCCGAGCGACACGCGCTTTCCGGCAAGGTCGGCGATGCCGGCGATGCCCGCGTCGCGCCGGACGACGATGTGGAGGGTTTCGGGATAGAGGTTGGCGATCGCCCGAAGATCGGCGATCGCGCCTTTATCGCGGAACGGCCCGGAGCCATGGAACGCCCAATAGGCGATGTCGGCCTGGCTCAGGGCGAGCTCGAGCGCGCCCGATCCGATCCCCTCGACGTTCTCGATCGATCCCTCGGATGATTGCACGATCGCCACCAGCCCGGGCACGCCGCAGCTGCCGCCCTTCTCGCACGAGACCGAGCCCGGCGGACTGCTGATCGCATTGGCGATGATCGAGCCTATCGGATAGTACGTGCCGGCCGCGCCGCCGGTGCCGATGCGCAAAAACCGGGCCTCCTGCGCGATCGCCACCGTCACCGCGCCGACGGCGATGGCGGCAATCGCGGCGAGCCCCAGGTTGCGCAGTCGGGCTTGCCGCCGGGCCGATGAAGGTGCCTTCATCGGCCCGGCGGTATTATTCCAACAGGCGTTCATCCGGCGGCCTCCACAACCGGCGCGACCGGGCGATTGTCGATCAGCCGCGCGCCGCCGATGCGCACCGCGGCGAGCACCCGCGCCGGGCGGGTCGCCCGTTCCACCGGCTCGAGCGTCTCGGCGTCGCGCAGCTCGAGGTAGTCGATCGAATCGAAGCCCATTCCCGCGAGCCGTTGGCGGCCCCAGGCGAGCGCGCCCGACGCCGCCTCGCCGCGCGCCACGCGCCCGGCGACGTCCGCCAGCAACACGTTGAGGCCGCCGGCGATCCGCCGCTCGTCGGGCGTGAGATAGGCGTTGCGCGACGACATGGCGAGCCCGTCGGCCTCGCGCACGGTGGGCACGCCGACGATCTCGACCGGAATGTCGAGATCGCGCGCCAGCCGCCGCACGACCACGAGCTGCTGGTAGTCCTTCTCGCCGAACACCGCGACGTCGGGCAGGCATTGCACCAGCAGTTTGGTCACGACGGTCGCCACCCCGGCGAAGAAATGCGGCCGCGTCGCCGCGCACAGGCCGGCGCCGGCGCCGGCCACCGTCACCGTCGTCGCGAAGCCCGCGGGATAGATTTCGTCCCGCCCCGGCGCGAAGACGAGATCGACGCCGAGCGCCGCGAGCTTGGCCATGTCTCCCGCCTCGTCGCGCGGGTACTCGTCGAAGTCCTCGGCGGGAGCGAACTGCGCCGGATTGACGAAAACGCTGACCACCACGCGCGGGCAGCGGCGCCGCGCCTCCTCGACCAGCGCCAGGTGGCCGGCGTGGAGCGCGCCCATCGTCGGCACCAGACCGACCCGGTGGCCGTCGGCGCGCCAAACGCCGACGGCGCGGCGCAGGTTCGCGACGGTCTCGACGCGCACCACCCCTTGAGCCAGCGACGGGGAGCGCCGCGCCGTCATCTCTCTCAGTCCCGAAGCGAGGCGCGACCGCGAACCTCCGGCGCCACGGACCCGCTCCACGGTCCCATGCCGGCTTCGCCCGCTATCATGTCATGACCACTGGAATCATACGTACTCGCCGTGAGTATAACCCAGCCCGCGCGTCATGAAACAGGCGATTTCGGCGGCGGAGGCAAGTCATACCAACGGTCGTTGATATTGCCCCACCCTGCGGGCCGGGCGCTTTTTGTCGCCGGCCGCGTCGCGCGTCGCTTGACGTGCCCCGCGACGTTGCGTATTAGGTGTATATACACCTATGTTGCGCGGCGGGCGACGCGTTGCCGGGCGCGCCGCCATGAGGGGGGCAATCGCCGCGCCCGGACGCGCTATCGCCGCGCCCGGAAGAAGCTCTTGAGAACATCAGCCGCCTCGGCCTCGCCGATGCCGCCGTAGACCTCGGGCGCGTGGTGGCAGGTGGGCTGGGTGAAGATGCGCGGCCCGTGCTCGACGCCCCCGCCCTTGGGGTCGGCCGCGCCGAAGTAGAGCCGGCGGATGCGGAACAGCGACGCGGCCTGCGCGCACATCGGACACGGCTCGAGGGTGACGTAGAGGTCGCAACCGGACAACCGTGCCCCGCCATGTGCCTTCGCCGCCTCGCGCAGCGCCAGCATCTCGGCATGGGCCGTGGCGTCGGCGAGTTCCTCGGTGCGGTTGCCGGCGGCGGCCAACACCTGGCCCGTGGACGGATCGACCACCAGCGCGCCGACCGGCACTTCCTCGCGCAGCGCCGCCTCGGCCGCCTGTGTCAGCGCGAGCTCCATGTAGCTGGTGACCTCTGACACCCGTGGTTCCCCCACCCCATGGCGGCTCGCAACATGCAGCGGACCCCCGCCCCCGTCAAGCGACCGTCCGCACGAGAGGCGTCGGGTGTTGCGCCTCCGCTTGGATCGTAATATGGCCGCGCCCTGGGAATCGATGTGGAGTTGCTCGCTTGATACC
>JACZUY010000021.1 GCA_022572945.1 Pseudomonadota bacterium | reverse complement strand
GTGCGCCGTCTTTGTCGTGCTCGGCCACAGGTTCGCGCGACCCGTGCCGGTGGCGCCGACGGAGCGGCGGCGGTCGGAGCGGCCGGACGTTCACGCGCCCGGCGGTCGCATCGCCGACGCCGCGGTGATTGCCGCCGCCGCGGTCTTCGTCGCCCTTCCGCTCGCCGCCGTGCTTTACGCCGGACTGAGCGGACCGCTCGCGCGCGTGCTCGCCGACGCGGTGCTGTGGCGCGCCGCGGGACGCAGTCTGGCGGTGGCGCTGAGCGCCGGTCTTTTGTCGTTGCTGTTCGGCTGGACCATTCTGCTGACCAGCCGCGAGCTCAGGGTTCGCCGCCGCCCGCGCGGCGCCGAGGCGGTCGAGGCGAGCGGATCGCTGGTCCTGGTGATGTCGCCGATCGTCCTCGGCGCCGGGCTGTTCGTGCTTCTGTTGCCGGTCGCCGACGTGCTCTCGATCGGCCTCGGCCTCGTCGTCGCGGTCAACGCGGTGATGGGCCTGCCTTATGTTATCCGGATCCTGGGGCCGCCGCTGATGCGCGTCGCCGAGCAGCACGAGCGGTTGTGCGCGAGCCTGGGCATCGACGGCCTGAACCGCCTGCGCCTCGTCGAGTGGCCGGCCATTCGCCGCCCCGCCGGGCTCGCTTTCGCGCTCACCACGGCGCTGGCGATGGGCGACCTCGGCGCCATCGCGCTGTTCGGCGCGCGCGATACGGCGACGCTGCCGCTGCTGTTGTACCAGCGAATGGGCAGCTACCGCCTCGACGAAGCGGCGGTCACGGCGCTGGTGCTGGTGGCGATGTGCCTGGCGCTGTTCGTGGTCATCGAGCGCGGGGTCGGCGGCCGTGGCGACGATTGACCTCGACAACGTGACGTACCGCTACGGGGACATGCTGATGTCCTTCACGGTGCGCGTCGACTCGGGCGAGTGCTTCGCGGTGATCGGCCCGAGCGGCGCCGGCAAGACGACGCTGTTGTCGCTGATCGGCGGGTTCGAGCGACCGCTCTCGGGGCGCGTGCTCATCGATGGCCGCGACGTCGCCGGCCTCGCGCCCGCCGCGCGCCCGGTGACCACGCTGTTTCAGGAGCATAACCTGTTCGCGCATCTCACCGCGTCCGAGAACGTCGGCCTCGGCATCCATCCGGGACTGGATCTCGGCGCCGCCGAAGACGAGCGCGTGGCCGCCGCGCTCGCCCGCGTTGGCCTTTCGGGGATGGAACGGCGGCTGCCGCGCGAGCTATCGGGCGGCGAGCGCCAGCGCGTCGCGATCGCCCGCAGCCTGGTGCGCGACCGGCCCGTGCTGCTCCTCGACGAGCCCTTCGCCGCGCTTGGCCCGGCGTTGCGATACGAGATGCTCGACCTGATCGACGGCTTGCGCGAGGCGACCGCGCTGACCGTGGTGATGGTGAGCCACCAGCCCGAAGACGCGCGCCGCATCGCGACCCGCGCCGCGTTTCTCAACGACGGCAAAATCCTCGCGGTGGGGCGGGTCCCCGGCTTCCTAGACGACCCGCCCGTCCCCGAGCTCGCCGCCTACCTCGGTCTCATCTGAGAACAGGCAAAGGCGCGCCGGGAACGCGGATGGGATGTCCGGTCGGGGCGTCCCTATTCGGATTGGGCCGCCGCGAGGATCTCATGAAACGCCGCCCTCACCTGCGCGTAGCAACCCTCGCGCTCGAACGCGGCCGCCTTGGCATGAGCGGTCGGCAATTCTTCGTCCAATTCCACGATTTCCAACGTCGACGTGCCGCGATACCCCAAGGCCCAGATGTAACGACCCTTCTCTGGCGGCGGCCAATCCTGCGGCCAGGCGAGGCTCGGCGCGTTCGCGGGCCAGGTCGCGTGCATGATCTGTTTCGGCCGCATCGTGCGCCGTACAACGATCCGCTCATCCGAGGTCGGCGCGTCGAGTACGTAGAATTCGGGCACCACGCCCTTCTCTATGCAGAAAAGCGACGTCGCCGAGCTGATCGAATTCGTGCTCGCAATCGCGTCCGCCGCGGCCGTGCCGCGCGTTACACGCAATGGCCCCCCACCCATATTATGAACTTCGACGCGACGGTTCTGGGAATTCTCGGGATCATCGTCAATCAACAAACTGCTCTCGCCCATCCCGAGGCTATCGAGCCGAGCCGAACGAATTTGAAATCTGTCCTCGAGGTAACTCCGCACCCGAGCGGCCCTCCGCTCGGACAGGGCCTGGTTATATTTTTGACTGCCGGCGCTGTCGGTATGCCCGACCAACAAAAAACCGTAACTGTCAAGATCGTTGGATCGTAATGCCGCGCCGAGATGGTCGAGCTGTTCCACTGCCTCCGGGGTCAGCTCGGCGGAATCAAACTTGAACTGAATCGTCGACAGACTGACGGTTGGTCCGAGAACGCCAACCGATTTCAGTCCGCGCTCGCCTTGGGGCGTCAAGAGGCGGACCAACGTTTCACTATCGACCAGTTCGGCGGCCCACAGCGGAGCGCCGCTCAGAGCCAACACCATGCCCGCCAGCAACAGGCCGCGCGGCATCCGGTTGGATAACCACCGTCGTGACCGGCCCGCGCGAAGATTTCCAGGATTCATTTTCGCCCTCCGGTTGGTCGCGTATCGCAATGCGTATTCTTCACGTTGAAGTATGAATGAATAGGTGCCGCGATGACAAGGGCCATGCGCCCGAGTCGAGTACACGTAACGTTTATCTGATGCGTTGTCAGTGACTGCAGTCACATCGCGGAACCGGAAAGATCGGCGGCGTGGCGGCGGCTTGATTCACCGCGACGGCAAACCCGTGCGGTTGACGAAGTTCATGCGTCGACGTCGATGGCGACGCGCGGGCGCCGCCCGGCTCCCCGTCATTCATGGGCGATCTCCCCACGCCGCCCAAAATCCTTCCCGGAACAGGGAATATGCATTGCGCACACAAGGCTTACCGGTTGACGGCTTGGCTGGCCGACCGGATACTGGCGTGGGAGCGAGGTAAAGAAATAAGAAGGGGGTCCACCATGAAGGCGTCCGATCTGTTCGTCCGCTGTCTCGAGAACGAAGGCGTTACCCACATCTTCGGCATTCCCGGCGAGGAAAACGCCGACACGATGATCTCGCTGATGGACAGCCCGATCAAGTTCATTCTCTGCCGCCACGAACAGGCCGCCGCGTTCATGGCCGATGTGTACGGCCGGCTCACCGGCAAGCCCGGCGTCTGCCTGGCGACGCTCGGGCCCGGCGCAACCAACCTGGTCACCGGCGTCGCCGACGCCAACATGGACCGCGCCCCGCTGGTGGGAATCATCGGTCAGGCGGACACCCAGCGCCTGCACAAGGAAAGCCACCAGGCGATGGACGCGATCGCCATGTTCTCGCCGATCACCAAATGGGCGCAGACGATTTACCACCAAAACAATATCCCCGAGGTCGTGCGCAAGGCGTTCAAGGTGGCCTTGGCCGAGAAGCCCGGCGCCACGATTATCGAGCTGCCCGAGGACCTGGCCGAGCACGAGACCAACAAGCAACCCCTGACCGTCGGGACGACACGGCGCCCGGCCGCCGACCACAAGGCGGTGGCGCAGGCGGTCGACGTCATCGCCGCCGCCAAGAACCCGATCATCCTCGCCGGCAACGGCGCGGTGCGCAAGCGCGCGTCGACCCAGCTCCGCCGCCTCGCGCATAAGGCGGGAATCGGCGTGGTCAACACCTTCATGGGCAAGGGCGCGGTGGCGATGAGCGACCCGCATTGCCTGTTCACCATCGGCCTGCAGGGGCGCGATCACGTCAACGCCGCGCTCGACGAAGCCGACGTAGTGATCTCGGTGGGCTACGACCTGGTCGAGTACGCGCCGCACTTCTGGAACAAGCACGGCGGCAAGAAGATCGTGCACATCGACTTCTGGCCCTGCGAGATCGACGAGGACTACCTGGTCACGGTCGACATCGCGGCCGACATCGCCGATGCGCTATGGCAGATCAACGAGGAGCTCAACGACCGCTGCGGCGACAAGCTGCCGTTGTGGGACATCAACGACCGGGCCGCGCTTCGCCAGACCATCCTCGACGACTTCGCCATGGAGAAGGACGACGACTCGTTCCCGATGAAGCCGCAGAAGGTACTGTGGGACGTGCGCGAGGTCATGGGCGCCGAGGACATCCTGCTCTCCGACGTCGGCGCGCACAAGATGTGGATTTCGCGCTATTACCAGTGCGAGGAGCCGAACACCTGTTTGATCTCCAACGGCTTCTGCACCATGGGCTTCGCGCTTCCGGGTTCGATCGGCGCGAAGATCGCCTTCCCCGACCGCAACGTGCTGTCGATCAGCGGCGACGCCGGCTTCCTGATGAACGTGCAGGACCTCGAGACCGCCGCGCGCTACAAGCTCAACATCGTGGCGATCGTCTGGTGCGACACCGAATACGGATTGATCAAGTGGAAGCAGCAGAACTCGTTCGACGGCCGCCATTCGAAGCTCGACTTCACCAACCCGGACTTCGAGAAGCTCGCCGATGCATTCGGCATGTGGGGCAAGACGCTGACCGCCCCCGACCAGCTCAAGCCGGCGCTCGAGGAAGCGTTCCGGCAGGAGGGCCCGGCGCTCATCGCCATTCCCATCGACTACGGCGAGAACATGAAGCTCACCAAGCGGTTGGGCGAGCTCGCCTTTACTATTTGAAGGTTTGGACCGGGGCGGTTGCGGCGCCGGTCGCCGCCCCGGTTCGGATCGTCCATACGCGACGTCGTCGCGGAACTACGGGGTTGTTTCACGGCGGCGAATTGATCATCATGGCCGCGAGGAGCTTACACATCGAATCGAACAAGAGCTTCCGCTCGAAGGGGAGACGCGAGATGTGGGTTCGCACACTATCCGGGATGATCGGGGCCGTGGCGCTGCTCGCGGCGTCGTTCGCGATCAACAATACCGCCTTGGCCGAGCCGTTCTATCAGAGTCCGAAGAAATGCCTGGAATGTCACGGCGACGAATTCAAGGTGTGGGAGGGGACCAAGCACTTCAAATCGTTGCGCACGGCCCACAAGGACAAAAGGGCGAAGGCGATCGCCAAGGCGGTGGGCGGCAACAAGCGCATGAAGAAGAACAAGGTCTGCACGCTCTGCCATTATACGCTCGTGCAGAAGGACGCCGGCGCCAAGGCCAAGGCAAAGGCCGGGCCGTCGTGCGAAAGCTGCCACGGCGCCTCTTCCGACTGGCTCAACCTCCACAACGACTACGGCGGACCCAGCGTCACGCGCGACGACGAGACCCCCGAGCACAAGGCCGCGCGGCGGCAAAATGCTCGCGACGCGGGCATGGTGTGGTCGTTCATGCGGTACGACATCGCCAAGAACTGCATGTCGTGCCACGGTCTGTCGCGCGAGGGGCTCGACGGTGACACGCTCGCCAAGATGTTGGGCGCCGGCCACCCGCTGAATCCCGAATTCGAGCTGGTTCGTTACTCGCAAGGCTCGGTGCGCCACCGCTTTTACCCGCCCAACGTGACGGTCAACGCCGAGCTGTCGAAGGCCGGGCTGGCGGAGGCGTTCGTTCAAGGTCAGGCGGCGAAGCTGGTTTCGGCGGTGAGCGCGCTGTCACGCTCGGACGACCCCAAGTACAAGGCGGCGCAGGAAAAGCGCAAGGCCGACGCCGAGGCGGCGCTCGCCGCGGTGAAGAGCGTCGCCGAAGCGGCGGCGCTGGTCGCCGATCCCACCGAGGCCAACGCCCTCGCGCTGGTCAAAGCGATCGCCGGAAAGGACCTCTCCGGCGAAGTCGGCGGCCTGCTGCCCGACCCGTCGACGTACAAGTAGCGGCGAACGACCGCTGGTCGGTACGCCGGCAGGAACGTCAAGACCCGAACAGGACCGCGCTCGCACCGGCCTGTGACGGTCAACCGAAAGGGGGGTCGAGGTGGCCACTCCAGTCGCGATGATGGCGCGCCCGCAACGGTGGGATGCGCCGTTCGGGCCCGACATGAGTGATCTGCAGGTGAAAGGGATTCTCCAGCTCGAACCCTTCTGCAACATAGACCCCGACAATTTCCCCCAGGCAACGCCGCTTGAAGGCATCCTCAAGAACGATACTCGTATCCTAAACTTCAAGCCGGGCGAGATCGTCGTCCGCGAGGGCGACTACGGCAACTCGGCGTTCCTCATCTTCGAAGGCGACCTGCGCGTCGTCCTCGCGCCGGACCTGCCGAGCGACATGCTGGGCCGCCAGAGCATCAAGAAAAAGAACTTCTTCGCCGCGCTCAGCCAGCTGTGGAGCAACAGCCGCATTCCCGAGGTGCGCGACAGCTCGCGTTACACCGACCAGGAGCTGAGGAGCCACGGGGAAGGCGCGTCGACCCATGTCGTCCTGCAGGACGTTCCGGCGGTGCTCGACGAGCACAAGACCGCGACGCTGACGCGAGGCGCGCTGTTCGGCGAGCTCGCGGCGTTGGGGCGGGTGCCGCGCACCGCGAGCGTGTTCGCCGAGACCGACGCGGAGCTGCTCGAGATCCGCTGGCAGGGGTTGCGCGAGATCCGCAAGTTCGACGAAGGCTTCCGCAAGGCAATCGACGCGGTCTACCGCGAGCGCGCGCTTCAGGCGCACCTGCGCGAGACCGACCTGTTCGGCGATCTCGACGAGGAGTCGTTGCAGACCGTGGCCGACGGCGTCCTGTTCGAGACATACGGCAGCTTCGACTGGAACGTGTCGTACAAGAAGTTGCGCGCCAGCGGCAAGGGGGGCGCCCAGCACGAGCCGGTTATCGCCCACGAGGGCGATTATCCCGACGGCCTGCTCATGATCCGCGCCGGCTTCGCGCGCGTCTCGGTGAAATTGGGCACCGGCGAGCGTACGCTCACCTACCTCGGCGCCGGAGACTATTACGGCTTTCCCACGCTCTACAACAGCTGGCGCGAGGGCGAGACATTGGCGCTGCAGTCCTCGCTCACCGCGCTCGGCTACGTCGACGTGCTGCGGGTGCCGACGCACGTGCTCGAGACGCATGTGTTCCCCAAGGTCAAGACACCGCCGGAGAGCCAGGCCGAGATGGCCGCGGGGCGCCTGCTCTCCGACGATGCGTCGATGGAGTGGGCGGTCGAGGAGCGGCTCATCAACGGCACCAAGGCGATGCTCATCGACCTCGACCGCTGCACGCGGTGCGACGACTGCGTGCGCGCCTGCGCCTCGACCCACGGCGGCAATCCCGTGTTCATCCGCCACGGCAAGACTTACGATCACTGGATGGTGGCCAATGCGTGCATGCACTGCGCCGACCCGGTGTGCATGATCGGTTGCCCGACGGGCGCGATCCACCGCTCCGAGCGGGGCGGCATGGTGGTCATCAACGACGACACGTGCATCGGCTGCGCTACCTGCGCCAACTCGTGTCCCTACAACAACATTCGCATGGTCGAGATTCGAGACCTCAAGGGCACGCCGCTGATCGACCCCGATACCCAGCGGCCGATCATGAAGGCCACCAAGTGCGACTTGTGCGCCACCAATCCCGGCGGGCCGGCGTGCGTGCGCGCCTGCCCGCATGATGCGCTCCAACGCGTGAGTTTCGAAGGCGGCACCATTTTCGAGAGTTTTCTGAGGTGAAGGTCGCCACCACCCGGCGTATCGCCTATCTGATCCTGGCGGCCGCTGTCTTCGTGGCCGCCGCGCTCTATGCGCAGCAGATCGCGCTGGGGCTCGGGGATCCCGCCGTCATGACGGGGTACTACCTGCTCGGGCTGATGATTTTCCTCGCCCTGTTCAACGCGCGGAAGAAGCTGTCGATGGTTCCGCTGGGGCGGGCCGCGGTGTGGCTGCGCGTGCACGTCGCCGGCGGGCTGCTGGCGGTCGCCCTGTTCTGGTTGCACACGCGCACGCTTTGGCCCAGCGGCTTGTACGAGCAGCTGCTGGCGTTGCTGTTCTACTTCGTGAGCCTGACCGGCGTCGTCGGCCATGTCTTGCAGCGCACGTACCCGAGCCGCCTCACGCAAAGCGGCATCGAGGTGATCTACGAGCGCATTCCCGCCGAGCTCGCGACCATCCGCGAAGAGGTCGAATCGCTGGTGCTGAAGTGCACGGAGGAAACCGGCAGCGACACCATCGCCCGCCATTACCTCGAAACCTTCAGCTGGTTCTTCAGCCGGCCGCGGTACATGTGGAGCCACGCCATCGGCAGTCGCCGGGCCGCGCATTGGGTGCGCAACGAAGTCACCAACCTGCGCCGCTACCTCAACGACGCCGAGCAGACGTACCTCGACGGGCTCTCCGAACTCGCCTTCACCAAGAACCGGATCGACTACCACTACGCGGCGCAGTCGATCATGAAGATGTGGCTCTTGATCCACCTGCCGCTTGCGGTTGCCGTGTTGGCGCTCGCGATCTGGCACACGATCCTCGTGCACGTGTACGCGCTATGACCGGGATTCTCGATCCGGACCGCTTCCGTTTCGATCGCAGCTCTTACGAGCGGCCGAACTTCCCCTATCGCTGCGGACGCGGCGCGGCCTGGGGCAAGCCGTGCGCGAACGGGCCCAACATCGACGGCACTTGCGGCGGCGCCACCGCGTGCGCCCCGTTCAGGAACCCGAACGGCCGCTACGAATGCCGCCGGCCGGCGACCGCCGGCGGCCCGTGCGCCGACGGGCCCAAGCCCGACGGCAGCTGTTCGCAGACGATGCCGCCGTGCGTGCCGCGGCGCACCTTGCGGGGCGTTCGCCGCCGGCTGGCGATTCTCGCGTTCGGCCTGGTCGTGGCGCTGATTGCCGGCTTCTCGGGCCAGTCCGCCGACCAGTTCGGCGGCCTGAGCTCGTTGAACCCGGGGCCGTTGACCGCCGGACACGCCAGCTTCATCGCCCCGGGCGATTGCGCGAGCTGCCACGCGCCTCACGGCAGCGGATCGACCGACTGGATCGCCGCGGCGTTCACCGCGTCGGACAACACCGCGAACTGCACCAACTGCCACACCTTCGGCGGCCCGGCGCGCGCGGCCCACAACGCCGTGGTCCCGGAGGGGTCAAATTTGGGCGACGTGTCGTGCCAGATGTGCCACACCGAGCACAAGGGCGCGCTGGCCGACATCGTCGAGATCAACGACGTCCAGTGCGCCACCTGCCACAAAAGAAAATTCACCAGCTTCTCGAGCGGCCACCCGGCGTTCTCGGACCGCTTCCCCTATTTCAGGCGCACGGCGATCAGGTTCGACCACGCAAGCCACTTCGCCAAGCATTTCGCCGATCAACGTTTCGCCGAGCGCGCGCCGCCCACGTGCGTCGCGTGCCACGGCGAGAACCCCAATCAACGGTCGCTGGTGCGCGCCGGGTTCGAGTCGACCTGCGCCGCCTGCCACGGCGACCAGATGGCGCAGCGCGAGCTCGTGCTGCTGCGCTTGCCCGAATTTCCGGAAGCCGGGATCGACCGCGAAAGCGTGCTCGAAGCCTGCGGCCCGATGCTCGACGAGATCGGGGCGATCATCGCACCCATGGAGACGATCGAGGCGCGGCGCGAACCAGGGCTCGGCCGCGAGCTGGGCGCCGGCGCGCTGTCGGCGCTTGCGGGCCTGCTGCCGGTCGATCCGCGCCGCGCCGCGCAGCGTACCCGGTCCCCCAGCCTGGTGCGCGCGGTGGCCCGCTATCGCGCCGACGAATCGGTTCTGATGCCGGGCGTCGGCGGCGGGGTCGCGGCGACGATTGCCGGCCGGACCGCCGGCGTTCCGGCGCCCGTCCTTGTCGGCTATTCGCCCATCCTTGTCGGCTATTCGACGTCGGCGCCTGGTGCCGAGCCGGCGCCGTCGCCGTCCGATGACGCGATCGTCCTGGCGGCGGTTTCGGACGACCCCGTCGTCGCCGGGCTGAGCGCCAGCCTCGGCGACGTGGTCGACTTCATCGCGGCGCACGAGGACACGATCGACCGCGACATGGTCATCGTCCTGCGCGACGAAACCGGCGCCGCGCAGGACGCTTTCCGCGACGGCGATTACATGGTCGTCGAAATTCCCGATCTCGGCCGTGACCGCTTCGTCATTATCGATTACTTCGCTCGCGACGGCCAGGTCCTGCATATGTTTCCCAACCGTTCGGTGAAGAACAACTTCATCCTGTCGGGGGTGTCGTTGACTCTGGGGGTCCCCGGGAGCGGGCAGGAATCCTGGCAGGTCGGGCCGCCGTTCGGCGACGACCTCCTGGTGGTCATTGCCTCGGAGCGGCTGCTCTACGGCGGTCTTCGGCCGACGGTGGAGAAAACCTCGGAGTACCTGGCATTCCTCGAGCAACAGCTGGCCCGTTTCGCGTCGAGCGGCGCCGTCGAAATCCAGTATCGCGTCGTGACGACCGCCAAGGACGACGCCGCGGCCACGATCATCGTCGAGCGGCGCCGCGCCGAGGAGAAGCGCATCGCCGCGGAGAAACGCGCCGCGGAGGAAAAGCGCACCGCGGAGGAGAAGCGCATCGCCGAGGTGAAACGCATCGCCGAGGAGAAGCGCATCGCGGAGGAGAAACGCGCCGCGGAGGAGAAGCGCATCGCCGAGGTGAAACGCACCGCCGAGGAAAAGCGCACCGCGGAGGAGAAGCGCATCGCGGAGGAGAAACGCATCGCGGAGGAGAAGCGCGTCGCCGAGGAAGAACGTCTCGCCGAGGAAGAGCGCCTCGCGGAGGAAGAGGCCGAGCGAGAGGAGGAGGAAGAGGAGGAGTACGAAAGCGTATCGACGGAGGAGAAATCGATCGTCGGCGCCTACCTGCTCGACGTTGCAACCGACGACCCCGACGAGTATACTGAGCCAATGCAAGAGCTTATCCTCGCCATGGCCGACGGCGGCGCGGACCCGTTGGCCGAAATGCTCGACGAGCGGGCGGGCGAGGCCGTCTCAGGCGGACTGCTCGCCGGTCTCAATCCGGAAGTGGTGAAGCGCGTCGCCTGCGCCTGGGCGGCGAACCTCGAATACGAGGCGCCGGCCGACGCGTCGTTGGGTGGTTGGTATGGCGACTTCCTGGAATTGCGGTACAGGCCAAAGGGACATGCCGATACCGTGGCCAAGGCGTGGATCGAGTTCGGCCTCGGCGTGGCGCAGGCCGCCGACGACGACGACTCGGGCGAGCGCGCCGTGGCGTTGCGCGACAGCCTCATCGACTCCAAGGAGGGCGTCGGCGCGTGCATCAAGTGTCACGCGGTGAGCCAGGTCGATGCGGAAACCGACACCCTGGCCGTCGAGTGGCGGGCGCGCGACATCGAGCGCTCGCGGCCGCATCATCTGTTCTTCCACGACATCCATCTCAGACTGCTCGCCGCCAGAGAGACGAAGCTGGAGGAAGCCGATCTCGGTTGCCGGCGGTGTCACGTGGTCGACGCGGGCGCGGACTTCGCGTCGGGCTTCGCCGACTTCGACGCCATGAGCTACGAAAGCAATTTCAAGGCGATCACCAAGAATACCTGCGTCGATTGCCATTCGGAGGGAAATGTACGGGAGAGCTGCCAACTGTGTCACGACTACCATCGTGAACCATCGTTCAAGATAAGGATCTCCAGGAATTAGCAATAGTCACAGACCTGACTGGAATTCGCCATCGCCACAGCGGCCGGAGCCGAGGATGAGGAGGACGGGAGTCGTGCCGCGGCCACGCGCAACCACCTGCTGTCGGTGTCCGACGGCCCGGGCGGCTGCATCGAATGCCATGTCGCGAGCGCGCCTCCCCCCTCGGATGGACAATTCGCCGCCCCCGATGTTATGCTTTAAAGTCGAATGGACGTGTCCCCGGGGCCACGGACCGGTCCTACACCCGGTTCGCCCACAAGCCGCATGTCACCCTGTTGGGACCGGGGGCCTGATGTCGTGCGTGTCACAAACTGGATGAAACGGCCGATTATGGGAAATCATTCAAAACCTGGGATGCCAGGAGCCAAGTGCGCGAGGATTGCCGGCGCTGCCATCTCTGCCACTTCGAACCCGCTTTCAAGAAAGCGACGCTGTGACAGGGGGAAGCGCATCGGTCGGTTCGCCGGGGCGCTGCTGCGCGCCTTCGCCGGCCTCGCCATTTTGACGCTCGGCTGGACGACCACCGCCACCGCCCAGGAAAAGGAACCGCATGAGGAACTCTTCGCCGAGGACCGCTATCCCTCGGCGTCGACCTGTGTCACTTGCCACCCCAAACATTTCGCCGAGTGGTCGGTGTCGCAGCACTCATACGCGCAACTGAGTCCGGTATATCTTGCCCTCAGCAACAAGATCAATGAACTGGCGAACGGCTCCAACGGCGATTTCTGCATGCGCTGTCACAACCAGGTGGGTGCGAACCTGGGCGAAAGCCCCTTCGTTTCCAACCTCGAGCGCCACGCCACCTCGCGCGAAGGTATCACCTGCGTGGTGTGCCACCGTATCAACAAGGCCTACAACAAGGCCAGCGGCCGCATCGCCTTGGTCGAAGGCGGCCTGACCGAGCCCGTGTACGGCCCGCTCGGCAACAAGGAACTGGAGCGGGTGCTGGGTGACCCTGTCTACCGGGTCGTCACCGACCCCGAAAAGCCGGGACGCAAGATCCACAGGGAGGTCAAGCAGTTCGCCACTATGTCCGACCCAGTATTCTGCGGCGCGTGCCACGACGTGACCCTGTTCAACGGCTTCCGGCTGGAGGAGGCATACGCCGAATACAGGATGTCGCCGGCGGCGGCGCGCGGCGTAACCTGCCAAGACTGCCACATGGGCAAGGAGCAGGGGGTGGCGTCGGGCTACGAGTTCGGCCCGGCGGCCATCGTCGGCGGGGTGCCGACCGAGCCGCGCAAGTTGACCAGCCACTTTTTCGCCGGCCCGGATTATTCGGTCATCCACCCGGGAATCTTCCCCCATAACGCCGACGCCCAAGCGTTGGCCACGCTCGAGGAATGGTTGCAATTCGACTACACCGCTCCGTGGGGTGAGGAGGATTGGGAGGAGGAGCTCGAGGCGTGCCTCGATGACGATGGCGACGAGTGCGCGATGAAGGTCGATTTCCCCGAGGTCTGGGAGGACGTCGGCGATCGCGAGGAAGCCCGGGAGATTATCGAAATCAATCTCGAACGGCTGGACTTGGCGACGGAGAAACGGCTGGAGGTGCTGCGCAACGGGTACATTCTCGGCGAGACCGTGACCGAACAAGCGAACCGGAATGGCATCCGCTTCAAGGTGCAGGTGAGGAACGGCACCGACGGTCACAACGTCCCGACGGGGTTCACCGGCGAACGGCTGGTCTGGCTCGACGTGACGGTCACCGACCGCGAGGGAACCGTCGTCTTCAGGTCCGGCGACAGGGATCCGAACGGCGATCTTCGGGACGGCCACTCGTCTTACGTTCACGCCGGCGAGGTGGAGCTCGATCCTTACCTGTTCAGCCTGCAATCCTATTTCGTCACCCAGAACGGTCGCGGCGGCGAGCTCGAGCACGTGATTCCGATACCGTATCCGGTCACTGCATTGCCACGGGTACTGCCTGCGACCGTCTCCCTGGTGTTTACCGGAGAACCGGCGACCGAGCGCAACCACAAGAGGGGAATCGAGCCCTTGGGCCAGCGCTGGGCGGAGTACGTGGTCGACGGCGATGCGCTGACCGGCAAAGGCCCCTATCGGGCCGACATCAAGCTGATTTCACAGCCGGCCCCGATCAACCTGCTGTTGGCCATTCAGAGCGTCGGGTTCGACTACGGGTTGACCCCCCGCCAAGCCGGTGACGCCCTGATCGCTGGGGCGCAGCTCTTGTGGCAACGCGAGCTTACCTTCGACGTCGAGTAGGAAAACGGGGCAGATTTTCCGATGATCAAGGACATCGACAACGGCATGACCGTACGACGGAAAACAAATAGCCGCGGATACCGCGGTGCGGTAGAGGCGAGCGGAATACGCCTTGGTCCTGGCGAGGGCCGACACACGAGCGTGCTACGTCGATGTGTCGATCGTTGGTGCGGGCTGTCGCCATGTTTGGCCGTCGCACTGCTGCTGGTGGTGACGATGGCCGGTGCGGCCGGTGCCGCGGAGAAGGAGAAGATGTGGTACGACTCGTTCTGGCCGATCGGCGAGCGCGTTCCCGTCAAGGTGCTGAAGGACGAATACGTTCCCTTCAAGTCAATCGGCGAAATCCCCGACCGGCCGGCGCTGTTCCTGGAGTTGGGTGATCGGTTCCTGGACACCGGCCCGCTCGACGAGGGTTTCGAGGTTCCGATCACCGGCGCTATCTGGCAGCCGCGACTGTGGTCGTACTTCATTTACCGCACGACGCTGCAGACCTTCGATAACGGAGCGCCGGGCCGGATTCGCGATACGGAATGGGCGAACCGGCTCGATCTCTTTGTCAATCTACAGCTGACCGGCACCGAGAAAATCCTTCTCGGCCTGCGCTCACTCGACAACAACCAGCCCCGCCGGTTCACCCGCTACAGCTTCGACGGCGCCGAAGGCGACGGATTCAAGAACGAGTTCAACATCGACGTGGAAACCCTGTTTTTCGAGGGTGACGTGGGCAGCCTGATCCCCAACCTGGACCCGGCCGGGATCAAGCCGATCGACTTCGGATTCACCGTCGGGCGCCAGCCGATCACCTTCCAGGAAGGCATCATTATCAACGACACCGTCGATGCCCTCGGCTTCATCCGCAACAACATTGTCTTCCCCGGCACGTCGAACCTTAGGATTTCCGGGATGTGGGCCTGGGATCGCCTCGACCGCAACGACCGCGCGCGCGACCCGGATTCGCACATGTACGCCCTGTTCACGGCCGTCGATGCGTCGGTCAGCACGTTCAACCTGGATTTGATATACGCCGATGACGATGTCAACAGCGACGGCCTTTACGTGGGCGCCTCGGCGATCCAACGGATCAGGGCCCTCGGCGGCCTGAGCACCGCGTTCCGTATCAACACCTCGTTCGCCCTCGAGGACGAGGTCGCCGGCAACGTGATCGGCAACGGCACCTTGCTTACGGCAGAGTTTTCCTCGATCGTGAAGGGCTCCGACGACATCGCTTATTTCAATCCCTTCATCGGCATCGGCAACTTCACCCAGGCCGGGCGCGAAGCCGTCGTCGGCGGACCGTTGGCGAACACCGGCATCCTGTTCGCATCGCCGAACCTGAGCACCTATGGGGCCGAGATCAACCCGTTCACCGACGACGTTGTCGGGGCAGCGATTGGCTATCAGGCGTTCTGGGACCACAAAAGGCGCAACCTGATCCTTGAACTCGCCGGGCGTCACGATACCGACGGCGACGGGTTCGATTCGCTTGGCGTCGGGTTTCAATTGCAGCAAGCGGTCGGCCAGCACGTTCAACTCCAGCTCGAAGGGTTCTACACCGGCAACGATAGTCGGGACAACGGGTCCGGGGCTCGCTTCGAAATCTTAATCGTATATTAGCGAGGGCCGGCTCCTGGCAGCGCAATCGGCAACCGTGGGGCGACCCAGCCGCACCGCTGCCGTTCTTGGCTCGGCGCACGCACAGGGCGGCGGCGGGCGGCGGTAGGGAGGAGCGGCGAGGAAATGGGCGGCACCCGCGAGCGCAACGCGGGGATCAAGGAGCCCGCTTTGGGGTGGGGTAGATTCTAGGGAGTTGAGCCGATGGACGCTTTGGTCAATATCGCGGCCATCGCCTTCCTCTTGTCGCTGACCGCCTATGCGGTCGCTCTCGGCATCGGAAACCTGCGCGCGGCGCGCCTCAACGCGCGCACCGCCGAGGCTGAGTGCGACCTGCTGCGCCAGCGGATCGAACAACTCATGGACCATCGCCGCGTCGAGCGCAGCAAGGCCGAGCTGTCGTGGAACGGCTTCCGCAAGTTCGAGGTCATGCGCAAGACGCCGGAAGGCGGCGGCATCTGCTCGTTCTACCTGTCGCCGCACGACAAGAAGCCGCTGCCGCCGTTTGTACCCGGCCAGTATCTCACCTTCCAGCTCAATATTCCCGGCCAGCGCAAACCGGTGATTCGCTGCTATTCGCTGTCCGACAGCCCCAACCACCCCGGCTACTACCGGGTGTCGATCAAGGCCGTGCCGCCGCCGCGGGACAAGCCGGACGTGCCGCCCGGGCTGTCGTCGAACTTCTTCCACGACCAAATCCGGGAAGGCGACATCCTCGACGTCAAGGCGGCCGGCGGGCACTTCTACCTCGACATGACCAAGCACGCGCCGGTGGTGCTGATCGGCGGCGGCATCGGGCTGACGCCGGTGTTGAGCATGCTGAACGCGATCTGCGAGTCGGGCTCGAAGCGCGAGACCTGGTTCTTCTACGGCGTGCGCAGCTCCAAGGACCACGTCATGAAGGAGCACCTCGAAGCGCTCGCCCGCGAGCACGAGAACGTGCATCTGCAGGTGTGCTACTCGAACCCGCTCGACGAGGACGTGGAGGGCGACGACTACCAGCATGCCGAGCGCGTGAGCGTGGAGCTGTTCAAGCGCGTGCTGCCGTCGAGCAACTACGAATACTATCTCTGCGGTCCGCCGCCGCTGATGAACACCATCGTCCCCGACATCGAGGCCTGGGGCGTGCCGAAAAAGAACATCCACTTCGAGGCTTTCGGCCCGGCGACGGTGAAGAAGGCGGCGCCCGCCAAGCCGCCCGAGGATAAGGCTGGGGAAGCGGCCGCGGCGATCGAGGTCACGTTCGCCAAATCGGGCAAGACCTGCGCCTGGGACGGCTCGTCCGATTCGCTCCTCGACTTCGCCGAGGAAAACGACGTGACCATCGACTACGGCTGCCGCGCGGGCAACTGCGGCACCTGCATCACCGCGATCCGCGACGGCGGCGTCGATTACGTCGTCGAGCCCGGCGCCGCGCCCGAGGCGGGCTCGTGCCTGACTTGCATCTCGGTGCCGAAGGGCAAGCTAACGTTGGACGCGTAATACCGGATTTCAAAATGATTGGATCGGTTTGAAATCCGCAGCCCGCGCCCCCTTTGATCGCAATAATTGCGGACCGCCGCTAATGCGGCCAGGTTTTGGTCAATGTAATGTTTGGCCCGCGTGGCGATCGAACGCAGTCATGTCACAAGAATTGTGACATTGCGAATAATACCGCTTCCCGTTGATTGATTCGTAGGTTTTGTGATTCTGTACGCGCCAACCACGAGATATGGGGGGTTGGCATGGATGTTTCATTGACGGTCGCGAAGCGCTGTGGGTTGAGGGGATCGTGGCGGCGTATCGGCGCGAGCGGGACGCGGTTCGGCGCTCGCATTTTCAGGTGATCCGGCGGTTGCTGGAGGAAGGGGCGCCAACCCGATCACAGGATGATGTAATGGCCAAGCGCGAGACCCTGGAAATGGTGCGGGCCTACGTGTCCCTTCCAGAAACTCGGTCTGGGCGCTGATCACGTGGATCTTGTGCCTTCGCGTGAGCGGGGGCGAGCAGATTCGATGGCGGGATATCCCGCGGAAGCTGTCGCGGAGTGCTGAAAGGAGGAGAAGAAAGACGGTCGCGTACGTGCCGAGGACGGTATCCAGTCCCGGTCCGAAAAGCCAAGATTTCTGGGGCCGACGGGGTTTTCAGGAGGCCCACCCGCGCTGTCGGAACAACGCCGGACTCGGGGAGCGGAGTTCTCCGCATGGTTTCGAACAAGATGCTTTGGATGCCACGGGTTCTTGCCACGCCACCGCCAAAAGAGTATGATCCTTCCGCAAGGGCGCATCTCAGTTCCCCTTGTCGCAACGATTTGCAAGCACCGATTGGCCGAGCGGGGCGCGTGTATCGGCGCCAATTGGCCGAGTAAGGGACCGTCTGCGGGTTCCGGTCGCTGAAGGAATCGTCGGGGAAGGCAATCTCAAGACTGCTTCTCCCCCATCCTGCCGCGTTTTAGAGATACCCGTTGTGTTTTCGCGAAAACTGCACTCGCGCGTTTGCGCGAGCTGTGGCAGGTGGGCCGTTGCGTTCCGCACCGGCCCCTCGACGGAAGGCAGTCGAGTTTTTTGGAACAACAAAACAGGAGGGTTTGGTTTGAACAAAATTAGAGTGGCTATCGCCGGTGTCGGCAACTGCGCGAGTTCGCTTGTCCAGGGACTGGAATTCTACAAGGGACGGAACGAGAGAGCGTTTGCCGGCCTCATGCATGCCCGGATCGGTGATTGGGGGCCGAGCGACATCGAGATCGTGGCCGCCTTCGATATCGACCGCCGCAAGGTGGGCAAGCGGGTGGAGGAGGCGATTTTCTCCAAACCCAACTGCACCAAGGTGTTCCGCAGCGCCCTGCCGGTATCCGACGTGGTGGTGCGGATGGGGCCGATTCTCGACGGTGTGGCGCCTCACATGGCCGACTACCCGGATGACGAGGCATTCCGCCCCGCCGACGAGGAACCGGTCGATGTCGTCCAGACCCTCAAGGACGCCATGGCCGAAGTTCTGGTCTGCTACATGCCGGTCGGCTCGGAAAAGGCGGTTCGGCACTATGCCCGAGCTTGCCTGGAGGCCGGAGTGGCCATGGTCAACTGTGTTCCGGTGTTTATCGCCTCCGATTCCGAATGGGCTGAGAAATTCCGTGACGCCGGCCTGCCCATCGTCGGCGACGACATCAAAAGCCAAATCGGCGCCACCATCGTGCACCGGACCCTCACGCGCCTGTTCGGGGACAGGGGCGTGCTGCTTGACCGGACCTACCAGCTGAACACGGGTGGCAACACCGACTTCCTCAACATGAAGGCCCTCGATCGCCTGAAGTCCAAGAAGGTTTCCAAGACGGAATCCGTGCAGTCGCAGCTGGACGAGCGGCTGGATTCAAGGAACATCCATATCGGACCATCCGATTACGTGCCGTGGCAGGACGACAACA
>JACZUY010000178.1 GCA_022572945.1 Pseudomonadota bacterium | reverse complement strand
GGGCGGCGGCAGCGACGCCGCCTGCACCTGCGGCCCGACGCCGGGCAGCAGCCGGCTGTCGGCGACGAGCGCGCCCGAGGCGTCGAACAGCCGCGCGCGCGTCCCGATCGCCGCCACCAGCCGCCGCAGCATTTGGCGCGCCGCGCCGGGGTCGATCCGCTGGGTCCCATCGCCGGCGTCGGTGATGACGCTTTCGCCGAACGCGCCGGCGATGAGCTCGCCCTGGGTCAGCAGCGCTTCGGCCTTGGCGGCGATCAGCGTGTCGCGGTAGGCGCCGAGGTAGAGCATGCCGGCGACGACGATGACCAGCGCCAACAGGTTGACCGCCAGAATCCGCCGGGTGAGCGGCGAGAACGGACCCCTGCGGCGCGCGCCCAGCGCGGCTCGTGGACTCTCGGACTTGGCGTGGCCGGGGCGGCTCATCCCTCGGTGTAGCGGTAGCCGACGCCGTAGAGCGTTTCGATCCCGGAGAACTCCGGATCCGCCGCCTTGAACTTCTTGCGGATGCGCTTGATGTGGCTGTCGATCGTGCGGTCGTCGACGTAAATGTTGTCGTCGTAGGCCGCGTCCATGAGCTGGTTGCGGCTGCGTACGTGGCCGGGTCGCGAGGCCAGCGACATGAGGATCAGGAACTCGGTCACGGTCAGCGTGACCGGCATGTCGCGCCAAGTGCACTCGTGGCGCTGCGGATCGAGCACCAGATCGCCGCGCACGATACGCCGCTCGTCGCCGGCCGCGTCCCGCGACGACGCCTCGGCGCGGCGCAGCACGGCGCGGATGCGCTCGATCAACAGACGCAACGAGAAGGGTTTGCGGATGTAGTCGTCGGCGCCCATCTTGAGGCCCAGCGCCTCGTCGATCTCCTCGTCCTTCGAGGTCAGGAAGATCACCGGAATCTGGCTCTGCCGGCGCAGCCGCGTCAGAAGCTCGACGCCGTCGAGCCGCGGCATCTTGATGTCGAGGACGGCAAGGTCGACGGGGCGCGTCCTGAGCGCGCGCAGCGCCTCCTCACCGTCGGCGTAGGTCTCGACCCGGAAGCCCTCGGCCTCCAGCGCCATCGTCACCGACGCGAGGATGTTGCGGTCGTCGTCTACCAGCGCAATGGTGTGGCTCACGGGTCCAAGTCTACGCCTGCTGGGGGCAATTTGCCATCGTCCACTCAGGCCCGCGCCACCGCGCGGGCCGAGACCGCGTGAAAGCGCGCGGCGAGCGACACGACGGCGACGATGGAGCCGACGACCACCGCGGTCATCAGCGCCGGCGCGCCGCCTTCGAGCCCGACGCCAAGGACGTAGCCGAGCGGCACCATTACCAGCCAGAACGACACGAAGTACAGCGCCGTCGCCGGCCACACGTCGCCGGCGCCGCGCAGCGCGCCCATCAGCACGCCCTGCACGCCGTCGGGAACGAGCGCGAACGCGGCCACGGCGATGGTCGGGATCGCCACCGCGGCGACCGCCGCCTCGCCGGTGTACACCGCCGTCAACAGGTCGGGGATGAGGAAATACGCCGTTGCGAAGGTCGCCATCACCAGCGAAGCAAGGCCCGCCGCCACCCAGCCCGCCGACCGGACGCCGGGATGGTCGCGGCGGCCGACGGCGTTGCCGACGCGCACGCTCGCCGCGGTCGAGAAGCCGATGGCGCACATGAACGCGAGCGCGACCAGGTTCATCGCCACCTGGTAGCCGGCCACCTCGACCACGCCGATGAGTCCGGCGAACAGCGTCATCGCGGCAAACGCGCTGCTCTCCATGCCGTGGCTCAGGCCCATCGGGTAGCCGATGCGGCGCAGCCGGCGGCCGACGCCGCGGGCATCGGCGATGGCGCCGCGAATCCCGTAGTGCCGATGATCGACGCGCGCCAGGGCATAGCCCGCGAGTGCGATGAACATGAACCAGCGCACCAGCGTGGTGCCGAGCGCCGCGCCCTCGGCGCCCATCGCTGGCGCGCCCAGGTTGCCGAAAATGAACACCCAGTTGAGCCCGGCGTTCAACAGATTGGCGATCAGCATCACCACCATGCCGGGGAGCGGCCGGTTGATGCCTTCGAGGAAGAAGGAGGTGGCGACGTAAAGGAACATCGCCGGCAGGCTCCAGCCGAACATCACCAGCGTGCGGCCGCCGCCGCGGGCGAGATCGGGCGCTTGGCCGGTGAAACCGAGGAACCATTCGCCGGCCTGCGAGGCCGCCATGAAGACCACGCCGAAGACCGCGGCGTGGGCCAGCGCGACGCGCCACACCCCGCCGCATTCGGCCGGGACGCCCGCGCCCTCGGCCTGCGCCGTCAGCACCACGGTGCCCATCAACAGCCCGATGGCGACCAGCAGCATCGGCATCTGCGTGGCCATCGCCAGGCCGTAGTAAGCCAGCTCGACCGCGCCGGCGTGGCCGGTCATCGCCGTATCCACCGCGACGAGCACGAGGATTCCCGCGCGCGCCACCATCACCGGGAGCGCGAGGCCGAGTGTGCGTCGGATGTGCGCGCCCAGGGTGTCGGCCGCCGCCGGCGCGGCTGTGGTCAGGTGATGCGTTGTCATGCGGCGACGAAGGTACAACAGCTTGGCGGGCGGGTCACCGAGGCCGAATCCCCGGTGCGGAAACCGCCGTGGCGGCGGCCCGACCTCCGGCGCGTTGCCGATTTCTCCGCCGCCCGCGTTCAATCATTGACGCTCGACAACGAGTACCCCTACAGTGCCGCGACGGAGCGCCGCCTCCGCCGGGAAACGTTGAATCTGCCATGTGACGGAGGTTGTCGATGCGCATCTCGGCCCAACTGATTGCCGTCGCCGCCGCGGGTGTCACCGCGGCCCTGTGGTCGCCGCCCGCGTCGGCGCTCGAAGACGCCGCAGGGTACGTTTTCGTGCCCAACCGGGGGTCCGCCGACGTCGCCGTCATCGACACCAGAAGCGATCGCGTGGTGGCGCGAATCGAGGTCGGCAACGTCCCGCACCAGGTGGTCGTCTCGGACACGCTGGGCAAGCTGATCGCCAGCAACACCGCCGACAACACGATCTCGATCATCGACCTCGAGACGATGAAAACCGAGGCGACGATCACTTTGGGTATCGAGCCCGAACACATGGCGCTCGGCCCCAACGGCCGGCTGCTCGCGGTCGGCAACATCGGCGCCGGCAGCGTCTCGCTCGTCGCGCTCGGCGAGAACCGCGAGACCGCCCGCATCGACGGCCTGTTCGAGCCCCACAACCTCACCTTCAGCCCCGACGGCGCGCTGCTCTACGTCGCCAACCTGGGCGCCAATCACGTCAGCGTCATCGACGTCGCCGCCGGTAAGGTGATCAACGAAATCCCGGTGGCCGGCCCGACCGCGCTGGCCGCGCGCGGCGCCGACGATACCGGCGAGTTCCAGGGCGTCATCAACGTCACCAAGACCCCCGACGGCCGCCTCGGATTCGCCGCGCACGGCGAGAGCGACGCGCTTTCGGTGATCGACTTGCGCACCCAGGAGACGCTCAAGCGCCTCACGCTCGGCGACCGGCCGTGGCGCGCGTACACCACCGCCGACGGCCGTTACATGCTGGTGCCCAACAACGGCGACCGCACGGTTTCGGTGATCTCGACCGCGTCGCTCGAGGTGGTCGCGACGTTGCCAGGCGCCGAGGACATGACCGGCATCAACACCGGCTGGTTCGAGACCACCGCTTTCGTCATCAGCCGCGGCGAGAGCAAGGTGCTGGTCTACGACCTGATCGACATGGCCAAGGTCGGCGAGATCGCCTTGCCGTCGTCACCCGAGACCGGCGTGGTTACGCCCGACGGCAAAAAGCTGTACATCGCCTTGAGCGGCAGCGACCGGGTCGCGGTGATCGACACGCGGAGCCGCAAGCTGGTAACCCTGATCGATGACGTCGGCAAAGAGCCCTGGGGCGCGACCATGGTCGGCGCTCTCAACTACTGCCATTAGCCTCGCTGCGGCGACCGCCGTCGCGTTTACGCCGGCGGCGGCGCAAACCGGCGGCGCCGTCGACCGGCTGCTCGCGGCGGTCGCGGCGTACGCGCCGCCCGAAACCACGCTTCCCGCGCGTTCCGAAATCGACCGGCGTTGCGCCGAAGACGTGGTCTGCGCCGCCGCGCTCGTCGCCCGGGCGTTCGACGGCCGCGCCACGCTCGAGCGCGTCACCCATCCCGACACCGACACCATCCGCCTGGTCAAGACGCGGCCCTCGGTGCGCGCGCTCGGCCGTCTCGCCGACGGCGCCGTGCTGGTCGCGCTCGACCGCTTCGGCCGCAAGGCCGAACCCGAGCTGCGCGCGGCGTTGGCGGGACTCGGCGGCGCCCGCCTCGTGCTCGATCTGAGGGCCAACCAAGGCGGCGACTTCGAGCGCATGCTGCGCGTCGCCGGGCTTTTCACCGGGCCGGTCGACGACGCCCTCACCCTGCTCGGCAGCGACGGCCGTCGGCCGCGGGCGATCCCGGCGCTCGCGCGCATCGGCGGCGTCGGCGCGCTTGCCGTGCTGGTCGGGGCGGGTGTTGCGCTGCTGGGGGCGGCATTGGTGCTGCGGTTCATGCCGGAAGCCGAAACGCACGAAATGGAATCAGTTTCAGTCACCGCAGCAGCAGACGGCACGGTCGGTGTTGCTACAGACTGATAAAGATGACTGAACAGCCGCAACAACCCGATACTGCCAGGACCTCAAAAACCGAAGGTGTGCGCGGTCGGCCTCGCGACCCCGAGGCCGACCGCGCGATCCTCCAGGCCACCATCGAACTGCTGGCCGAAATCGGCTTCTCGGCCATGTCGATCGAGGGGGTTGCTGCTCGCTCAGGTGTTGCCAAAACCACGATCTACCGACGCTTCGATTCGAAGTTGGAGCTCGTGCTGAACGCGATGAACAGGTCGCTCGCCATCGATGAAATCCCCGATACGGGCTCCCTGCGGGGAGAT
>JACZUY010000020.1:423-18769 GCA_022572945.1 Pseudomonadota bacterium | reverse complement strand
TCACACTGGTGATCTGGTGCTTGGACACAGACGAGAAGACCCTCTCCAGTTTCCGCACAGCCTTCTCGAGACTGTGCGACCGAGCCGTCACGACCGCCGCCCGTGACATCTTCGAACGGAGATCTTCGTTCGCGAGCAGCGTCTCGAGAGCCTTGGCAAAAGCGGCAGCGTCGGGGGTGACGACAAGCCCGTTAACGCCCGGCGTGACAAATTCTGGAATGGCGTTGTCTCGATGGTCGGCGGTCACCACAGGCAATCCGCAGGCAAGAGCCTCTAGAGCGGCGAGCCCGAAGCCCTCCCGTATTGATGGCGTAGCAAATACGGCGGATGCTTTCATGAGGGACCAGACCTCTTTCTCCGACTCGACCGAACCGAGGAAGCGGACACAGGTCACAGCCTGAGCTCGTTGTTCGAGCCAACGCCGGGCGCCTCGGCCGGCGGCGTCAGCGCCGATAGCGCTGCCAGTGGCAGCGGTCCCAAAAGCGCGCCGAGCGCCTTGAAGCCGGGCAGCGCGACCGGGCCGTCGGCGGGGTAGGACGGCCACAGCGCCTCGATCTGCGCGCGGTCGAGGCGCGCGGCGAGGCGCCCCCGCAACAGCTCGTCGCGCCAGTTGCGGCTCAGGTCCAACGACATCAGCTTGAGCACGACGAGCGAATCCGCCGGCCGCCACGGCGCGGGCGCGGGCGCGCGGAGAATCAGGAACTCGGGCGGCAGCACGCCGCGGCGGGTGTCGAGGAAGGCGTTGACCCCGGCGGCATAGGCGAGATACGCCGCGCGCGTTTCTTCGTCGAGCGCGTCCCACCCACGCTCGGCCGCGCGGTAGAGGCCGAGCGTGCGCTGGAAGCGGTCGGAACCGATCGCCGCCTGGCCGAGAATCTCCGAAAGCCGCCCCGCGCCGAGGCGCCGCCGCGCCTCCATCTGCCACAACCGGTCCTGGGCGTGGACGAAGCCGAGCGCGAAGTACGCGTCCTCGATCGACTGGGCGAAGATGTGCGGCACGCCGTTGGCCTCGCGCACCACCTCGACCCCGGCCCGCAAGCCCGCAAGCCGGACGGTCCCGTCGGTTTGCGGGAGCGATGTCCGCAGCGCCACGTAGCCGCCGCCAAGCGCGATCATGATCAGCGACACAAGGACCAGCGCCGTGCGCAGCAACCAGGCCCTTACCTTGCCCCGGAGCGTCATAAAGAGATTCCTAAAAATACTTTCTATCAGTTAGTTGCAGAATTTTCCTCAAGTTTTCTGAGAACAAGTGTGATCCTCGCCGCCGCGCCTAGGGCGCGCGGCAGACCACCGCGAAGCAGCGGTGCGGCGCCGCGAACGGGTCTTCGGGGAAGCGCCCGGCGAGCATCGTGGCGTGCTCGGCGTCGAACCGCGCGACCTTCGCGGGCGGCAGGCTTGCCCCGACCCCCGCGCTCGCCCGGATGCGTCCGCGCCAAGCGTCGTGGGAGTAGGTCACGGCGAGGTCGAACGAGAAGCTCTCGATTTCGGCGAACCCGGCGGCGCCGACGTGCGGAAGGCTCGCCGGGTGCAGCCCCGTCATGCCGTCGTACCGCCAATCCGGATTGTGCGCCTTGATCAGCTTTTCCGTGGCCTCGACGACGTTGCCGGGGAGCGGGACCCAGTCGAGATGCGCGATCACCAGCCGGCCGCCGGGGACGAGCAGGCGTCGCGCCTCGGCGGCGGCGCGCGGGCCGTCGAACCAGTGCCAGCACTGACCGGCGCCGACCACGTCGAAGGCGGCGTCGGGCAGGCCGGTCGCTTCGGCCCGACCGATAAGGTAGCGGGTTTCGACGCCGTCCTCGCGGTCGAGGCGTTTCGCCTGCTCGATCAGATCTGCGGACGGATCGAGGCCGGTGACGTCGCAGCCGCGCCGCGCGAAGCCACGGCCGAGCGCGCCCGTGCCGGTGCCGAGATCGAGCAGCTTCTGCCCCGGCGCGCCGGCGCCGAACGCCGCCAGCCGGTCGAACAGCGCGTCGGGGAACCCGGGGCGCCAGGCGCCGTAATCCTTCGCCGTCTTGCCGAAATCGATTTGCACGTATATTCCCCTCATCAACAGCGTGCACGCCGTCGCCGGGCCAGGGTTCGCGGCGCGCAACCCCATATTAACCGGTATCGCGGAAGCTTCCATTCCAGGCGGGTCCGGCAAGGAGGACTCGATGAACGGCACCAGCTTCGCCGACGCCCGCGAGATGATCGCGGCGCTGACGCCGAGCTATCCGGTGTATTGCCTGCGCCCGCCGGTCCTGGCGGCGGCGGCGCGGCGTTTCCTCGAGCTGTTTCCGGGCCGCGTGCTCTACGCCATGAAGTGCAACCCGCACGCGGGCGTTCTGCGCGCGCTCTACGACGCCGGGATCCGCCATTTCGACACCGCGTCGCTGCCCGAGATCGCACAGGTGCGCGAGCTCTTCCCCGCCGCCGGCGCGTACTTCATGCACCCGGTGAAGGCACGCGCGGTGATCAAGACCGCCCATGACGTTTACGGCATCCGCCACTTCGTGATCGACCACCCGGGCGAGCTCGCCAAGGTGCTCGACGAGACCGGCGGCGAGGGCGTGACGATCATCGTCCGCATGGCCACCCCGCACGCCGGCGCGGCGTACGATCTTTCGACCAAGTTCGGGGCGAGTCCGCCGCTCGCCGCCGAGCTGCTGCGCGAAGTGCGCAAGCAAGGCTGCCAGGCCGGGGTCTCGTTTCACGTCGGCTCGCAATGCCTCACGCCCCGCGCCTATCGCACCGCGCTCGAGCTCGTCGGCGAGGTCGTCGACGCCGCGCGCACCGAGATCCACGTCCTCGACGTCGGCGGCGGCTTTCCCGCCGCCTACGTCGGCGTCGAGATGCCGCCGCTCGAGGCCTACATCGAGGAGATCGACGCCGGGGTCGCGGCGCTCGAGCCGAGGCGCGACTGCGTGCTCATGTGCGAGCCGGGCAGGGCCATGGTCGCCGCCGGCTGCTCGCTCGTGGTGCAGGTGCAGTTGCGCAAGGAGGACCAAATCTACATCAACGACGGCATCTACGGCAGCCTGTCCGAGATGGTCACCGCGGGGCTGCGGATGCCGGTGCGGCTGATCCGCCTCGACGGCGAGCCGTCGGCGACGCTCAGGGACTTCACCGTCGCCGGGCCGACGTGCGATTCGGTCGACGTGCTGCCGGCCCCGTTCCCGCTGCCCGACGACGTGCGCGAGGGCGACTGGATCGAGATCGAGCAGATCGGCGCCTATTCGAGCGCCCTGCGCACCCATTTCAACGGCTTCTACCCCGACACCTTCGTCGAGCTCACCGACGAACCGGGGAGCGGGAGCGCAATCTGAACGATTCCATTCGTTCGGATCACGCTCCAGCCCGCGACTGCGGGCCGCCGCTTATGCGGCGGAAGCCTGCGTGGCGACTGAACGCAGTTCACCTTTACTGTATAAAGGTGAACGAATAATGCTCGAGACGGTCCAGGCCGCCGCGGCGCAAGGTTGAGCGCGATGCGGGCGGAGAGCTTCCAGGCCCCCGGCGGCGATGGGCTGACCCTCGCCTACACCGAGTGGGGCGACGCCGCCAACCCGCGGGCGCTCGTCTGCGTCCACGGGCTGACGCGGAACGCGCGCGACTTCGACGCGCTCGCCGCGGCGCTCGCTCCTGATTACCGGGTGATCTGCGCCGACGTGGTCGGCCGCGGCGGCAGCGATTGGCTCGGCGACCCCGCGGGCTACGCGTATCCCACCTACATCGCGCACCTGCGCGCGCTGCTCGCCCATCTCGGCCTCGCGCGCGTCGATTTCGTCGGCACGTCGATGGGCGGGCTGATCGGCATGATGCTGGCGGCCGGGGAGGACCCGCCGGTGGCGCGGCTGGTGATGAACGACATCGGCCCGCACGTCCCCCGCGCGGCGCTCGCGCGCATCGGCGACTATGTCGGCGCCGTCCCGCGATTCGACGACGTCGACGCGCTCGAAGCCTACCTGCGGAGCATCTATCCCGGGTTCGGCCCGATGACCGACGCCCAGTGGCGGGCGTTCGCCGGACACAGCGCCCGGGCGCTGCCCGGCGGCGGGGTCGCGCTCGCCTACGATCCGGCGATCGGCGCGGCGTTCAAGGACGCGCCAACCGGGGACGTCGACCTGTGGCCGCTGTGGGACGCGGTGCGCTGCCCGGTCCTGGTGCTGCGCGGCGCCGAATCCGACGTGCTGCCCGCCGCGACCGCGACCGAGATGGCAACGCGCGGCCCCCGCGCCCGGATCGTCGATTTCCCCGGCGTCGGCCACACCCCGGCGCTGATGGATGCCGCCCAGATCACGATAGTCCGCGACTGGCTCATAAGTGCGCCAGAAGAACCGTGAACCAACGGCCACCGCGACGGCTGTTTCTCTATTTCGCCAACCCCGAAAGCCCAGCGCCAAGGAAAATTGCCAACGCATAACCCACTATCTTGTGAAAAATAAAATACATTTCCACGCCTGGGCTTAATTTAATTCGCTGTTCGTAATGACTTTCCCGAAGTCGAATTATGGGGAGCAGCATGTCAAAGCTATAATATAAATCCCCAACGAACTGTTTCTTCTCCGCGTCAAATGTGCAGAAGAGCAATTTTAACTCGACCGGACTCCTTCTTGGACAACGAAGATCACCGCTCCGAAACAGAAACAAAGCACCAATAAATGTAAGTAGAAATACCCACGCCCCGGCAAGCCAATTCTTGTACCCAAAACCAATGACGGCCATCTCAAAGTACTTCAAGAATTTGCCGAAACTCCTCGGCATTTCGTCGTAGGCGCGGTTTCGCCCAGCGTATAAAATCGCGTCAGCCTTCGCGTCGTACCCGCTTTGACGCAACGCGGCCGCGAGCTGGCCGTATGGTTGCGGGGAAAAACTGGTGTCCCTTTCAAGCCAGCCGATAAACCAATTGACGTCGCGGGCAGGCATGTTGACATCGGGAGCCGTCCCGAACCCTAATAACCGGCTATATGTGAACCCTTCCAGTTCCAGTACTTTCGGCCACGCTTTCATATGGTCCTGTATTGCATCCGTCACGGTATTTCGAAGCGTAAGTTTTGAACGACCATTCCACGTCGTGGTTCCTCGTCCGGCTGAGCCGAGCCACAGCCCGCCAAGAATTTTTGTGCGAGTTAGATCCAGCTCCGTGAGCTTGGCACCGGAGATATCGAGATTGGAATCGACCTCGGTGAAGGTCAACAGCACCGGCTCAGCGAACCTGGCATCGCCGCCCATGATAAGATTGCCGCCGATTTCCATCGAATCCATGCTGAGCGTACCGGCGAACTGGGAACCAGTCATGGCAAGATCGTCACCGATCACGGAACTTCGAAGGTGCACCACCGCAAATTGGGCGAACCGCATTGAAAGAGTGCCACTTATCTCTATGGCTTCCATGTTCAACGTGCCGGTGAACTCGGAGACGCTCATTGACAATTGATCGCCAATCTTGGCGCCTCGAAGGTTGACATCAGCGAACCTGGCGTCATCTCGCATGAAGAGATTGCCGCCTACCCCCAATCCATTCATGTTCAACGTGCCGGAGAACTTCGAGCCACTCATGACGAGCTGGTGGTCAATCTTGGCGCCACGGAGACTCACCTCACCGAACTCGGCGTTGCCGTACATCAAAAGACTTTCGCCGACCTCTATTGCACCCATACTTAACTTGCCTCTGAATTTGGAGCCCGTTAAAACAAGTTGATCGCCGATCTTAGCGCCATTGAGGATCACCTCACCAAATTCGGGGCGCTTGTTCCCAAATTTTTGCATAAAGAGACTGCTTCTAACCTTAAGTTTGTCCATCAGGAGTTTTCCGGTAAACTTTGAGCTGTGCATGTCGATTAGCCCGCCGATTTCAGCGGAGTTCAGGATTACTTCATCGAACTTGGAGTCGTACATATGGAGGTGTTTCCCGACACGCATCGAGTCCATATTTAAAGTGCCGCTGATTGTGGAGCTGTATAGGTTGATCTCGCCCGCGATTTCGGCTTTCCGGAGATATACCTCACTGAACTCGGCCTTTTGCATTATAAGATCGCTGCTCACTTGTATTGACCCCATACTCAGCGCCCCGGTGAATCTGGAGCCGTCCATTTCGAGATTATTTCCAATCTTAGCGCCGCTAAGGTTAACCTCACCAAACTTGGCACCTCTGCGCATAAAGAGATCGCCGCCGACCTCCATCGAATCCATGTTCAGCTTGCCGGTGAACGTGGAGCCGGTCATGGATAGTTGATCACCGATCTTGGCGCCGCGGAGAACCACGTCGTTGAACTCAGCGCCGCCGTACATGAAGAGATCGCCGCCGACCTCCATCGAACCCATGTCGAGCGTGCCGGTGAACGTGGATCTGGCCAAGTTCAGTTGATTCTTAATCTTGGCATAGCGAAGGGTCGCGTCGTGGAATCTTGAGCCTTCCAGGGAAACAAAATCGGTGCTCTTGAGCTCTAACAGGTCAAAATCTGATTCGAAACGCGACTCGTCCAACCACAATTGGTGATCGAGCTTGGCATTGGCGAGGTCCACGGGTTCTCGGAACCAGGCGCCGATGATGCGAACGCCGTTGCGCGTCAGGGCGCTCCGGAAGGGCTCGTGCAGCAGGATCGTTTCCAGGAATTTCGAGCTTAGCGCCCGATTTTCGTCCCAACCGTCGGGGGATTTTGGGTCGAGTGGTTCCTGGTGCTGCCTGTTGAAATCCGCGAGTTTGCCTTCGCAAACTTGCGTCCAGACCCACTTCTCCGGCTCCGACCACTTGGCAAGCGGCTCCACCTCGCATGGCTGGCCGGGCAACGCCAGTTGGGTTTCCGCCGCCCACGCCGCGGGCCGGAGGATGCTGCCGACTGCGAAAGCGCAAATCGCAAGCAGTACGATGCGGCGAAGGCGATTGGGTAGGCGGGTGAAGTCTTTCACGGTCATTGTCTGAAGCCGACGGTTCTCGGCGGTGGTCGACCGCTGGTTTAAGCGTAGGCGCGTGCGACGAACCTTATCTTATTCCCGTGAATCGCGTGCCGCAACGCCGTGGCGCGAAGCGGTCCGCTGAGCCGCCTCGATCAGGCGAACGCCGCCGTGATCGCGAGGTAGAGCGCGCCGGCGATCGCCGCGGTGGCGGGCACGGTGATCAGCCAGGCGGTGATGATGGTGCGCAGGTGCGAGCGCCGCACCAGCTTCTTGCGCTGCCAGTTCATGACCGCGGCTTCGGCCTGCTGCGTAAGCTGGAAGTATTGGATGCGCTCGCGTTCGGGAAGCAGGTCCTTGAGCGCGCGTTCGAGCACCTCGTGGCGCCACTCGATCTCGCCCTTCGCGGTGTCGAACAGGCTCGGCTCGGTCTCGTCACGGAAGAACTCGCGGATGATGCGGACCTTCTCGGCCTCGTTCTCCAGGTACTCGCGCAAGAATCCGATGCCGAAGATGGCGCCGAGCGCGATGTGGGTCGAGCTCACCGGCAGCGCCAGCGCCGAGGCGACGATCACCGTGATCGCCGACGACAGCGCCACGGTGAAGGCGCGCAGCCGGTCGATCTCGGTGATCTCGGTGCCCACCCGCTTGACCATCCTGCCGCCGTAGAGCGCGAGCCCCATGGAAATCCCGAGCGCGCCGACGAGAATCACCCAGAATGGAATCGCCACCTCGGCCGCGACGCCGCCCTCGCTCGCGGCATGCACGATTGCGGCGAGCGGGCCGATCGCGTTGGCCACGTCGTTCGAGCCGTGGGCGAAGCAGAGCAACGCGGCGGCGCCGATCAACGGGATGTTGAACAGCTTGCCGACGTCCTCGCGGGTGTTTCGCATGGTTTTCGCGGCTTCGGCGACCATCGGGCGGACGATGAAGTAGATCATCGCGAAGGCGGTGCCCGAGACCGCGAGAACGGTCGCCGTATCCACCTCCCATACGCGCTTGAGGCCCTTCGTCAGCAGGTAGGCGGAGAGCACCGCGCCCATGACCGCGACGAGGATCGGCACCCAGGTCTTCGCCGCGGCGATCTTGTCGCCGCGAAAGACGATCGCCCACTTGACGAAGGCGAGAAACGCCGCCGCGACGACGCCGCCGACCACCGGCGAGATCACCCAGCTCGCGGCGATTTTGCCCATCACCCCCCAGTCGACGACCCAGAACCCCGCGGCGGCGACGCCCGCGCCGAGGACCCCGCCGACGATCGAATGCGTCGTCGAGACCGGCGCGCCGATCAGCGTGGCCAGGTTGATCCACACCGCCGCCGCGAGCAGCGCCGCGAGCATCAGCCGGATGAACGATTCGGTGCCGGCGATCCCCTCGGGGTCGATGATGCCTTTTTCGATCGTCCTGACCACGTCGCCGCCGGCGATGACCGCGCCCGCCGCCTCGAACACCACGGCGATGGCGAGCGCGCCGATCATCGTCAGCGCGCCCGAGCCCACCGCCGGGCCGACGTTGTTGGCGACGTCGTTGGCGCCGATGTTCATCGCCATGTACATGCCGATGACGCCGGCGATGACGATGATCAACGCCTGGCCGTGGCCCGACACCTCGGTGGCGACGTAAACGGCGGCGCCCACCAGCATCGCCAGCCCGGCGATCAGGCGCAGCCAGGCACCCTTGTCGCGGCGAAGCAGCAAGCGCGGGAGAGAACTCGGTTTGATCCGGCCGCCGATGGAGTCGGGTGTGCTCACCCTACCCCCGGCGATACCGCGACGCCGACAGTCGGCCGGCCGCCGATGGAATCGGGTGCGATCACTTGGCGTTCAACAGCTTGGCGGCTTCGACCGCGGCGTAGGTCAGCACGCCATCGGCGCCGGCGCGCTTGAAGCCGATGAGCGTTTCCAACAGCGCCCGGTCGCCATCGAGCCAACCATTGGCGGCGGCGGCCTTGAGCATCGCGTACTCGCCGCTCACCTGGTAGGCGAAGGTGGGCACGCCGAAGGCGTCCTTCACCCGGCGCACGATGTCGAGGTACGGCATGCCCGGCTTGACGATCACCATGTCGGCGCCCTCCTGGATGTCGAGCGCCACCTCGCGCAGCGCCTCGTCGCCGTTGGCGGGGTCCATCTGGTAGGTGCGCTTGTCGGCGCCGCCGAGGGCCGGCGCCGAGCCGACGGCGTCGCGGAAGGGGCCGTAGAAGGCGGAGGCGTACTTGGCGGCGTAGGCCATGATGCGCACGTGCTCGAAACCGCCGTCGTCGAGCGCCCGGCGGATCGCGCCGACGCGGCCGTCCATCATGTCCGACGGCGCGATGATGTCGCATCCCGCGGCCGCCTGCACCAGCGACTGGCGGCACAGGATCTCGACGGTCTCGTCGTTGGCGACGTAGCCGTCGCGGATCACGCCGTCGTGGCCGTGGTTGGTGAACGGGTCGAGTGCAGCGTCGCACATCACGCCGAGATCGGGCACCGCGGCCTTGACCGCGGCGACGGCGCGGCAGACGAGGTTGCCGGGGTTGCACGCCTCGTCGCCTTCCGCCGACTTGCGCGCGTCGGGGACGACCGGGAATACGGCGATCGCGGGAATGCCGAGGTCGCGCGCTTCGGTCACCGCCTCGACGAGCAGGTCGATCGAGAATCGCGCCTGGCCCGGCATCGACGGCACCTCGACCCGGCCTTCGCCCTCGTGAACGAACACCGGCCAGATAAAGTCGTCGGCGCCGAGTTGGTTCTCGGCGACCAGCCGGCGGGTCCAGTCGTCGCGCCGGTTGCGCCGCATCCGGGTGGTGGGATACGCGCCAAGAGGCAGTGGCGCCTCGGATTTCGGGGCGTCGACCTTCCGCCGCGGGGCCTCGCCCTCGATCGGGCGCAGCCTCGCCGGTTTTGTCGGCGTCGTCATGCGACCTCACATACCCCCCCACGCCGGGGGTTGCAAGAGGTCGGAGCGCGCAAGGGGCGCAGATTTCGCAGGGTCCCTCGAACCGGAAGCTTCCGACCTGATTCGTCGCGTCGGTCCGCCGTGTGGCGATCCGCCGCCGACTCCACCGGGGCTAATTCAATAGCTCGAATCCGGCCAACCTTGCCGCTTTACGGTCGAAGGTCGCGGTCGTCTCGCAGCCGAGGCGGCGGTTGACCGCACCGATCAGGCAATCGGCGAGATCGGCGCGGCCGCCGCGATAGGCGCGCAACGCCAGCCAGGCGTCCTCGGCGTCTTCCACCAGGAACGCATCGGCGCGAAGGAGCTTATCCACCACGCCGGCGATGACGGCGCGGGGATAGCCATAGGCCGAAGCAAAGACCCAGTCGAGTTCGCACAGGACGATCCGATTGACGACGCAAGGCCGGTCGGGGCTGCACTCGGCGCGGATGAAGCCGGCCGCGCGTCGGGCCTGCGGCTCGTCGTCCTTGACCAGAAACCGAATCAGAACGTTGGTGTCGAGACCCTTCACGTCCTAATCATCGCCGGAATTCGCGCCACCGCGTTCACGGATGGCCCGGTCCATGTCGTCGAGCGTGACGGTGCGGGAAGGACGGGGCAGCATCCCTTCGAGCTCGTCGAGAGAAACCGTGGCAGGGACCATCAATACGGCGCCGTCGTCCTGCACCACGAATTCCAACCGGTCGCCGGCCTTCAGCGCCAGCCTGTCGCGCACCGACTTCGGTATCGTCGTCTGACCCTTTGACGTGATCGTGCCCACTGCCATGAGCGTGTTCCTTTCATGAATCGAATTTCCTTATATTATCGTAAGGAATTTTGTAAAACAACGAAAATTACGCCGCTCGAGCCCGGCAGCCAAATCGAGGCGATGGCGCATGGCAGGCGATGGCGTATACACTGACGGCCCGTATGGGCGGCGGGCCATGGTTTGCCGGCCCCGGGGGTGATTAGGAGCGTAACCGTGCCGGACGACCGGATACCGGCGCCGAAGGCGGCGAACAAGCAGTCGTACGAGGCGGCGAACAAGATCCGCATGGTGACCGCGGCGAGCCTGTTCGACGGCCACGACGCCGCGATCAACATCATCCGCCGCATCCTCCAGGCCGCGGGCGCCGAGGTCATCCACCTCGGCCACAACCGCTCGGTCGACGAGATCGTCACCGCGGCGGTGCAGGAGGACGCGCAGGGCGTCGCCGTCAGCTCGTACCAGGGCGGCCACATCGAGTTCTTCAAATACATGATCGACCTGTTGCGCGAACGCGGTGGCGCCCACATCCGCGTCTTCGGCGGCGGCGGCGGCGTCATCGTGCCCGAGGAGATCCGGGAGCTCGAGGACTACGGCGTGGCGCGAATCTATTCGCCCGACGACGGCCAGCGGATGGGCCTCCAAGGCATGATCGACGACATGCTCGAGCGCTGCGACTTCGACCTCGCGCACGACTTGCCCGGCGACCTCGACGGCCTGGCGGGGGGCGATCCGCGCGCGCTCGCGCGGGTCATCAGCGGGCTCGAGGGCGGCACGCTCGGCGGCGATCTGCACAAAGCGCTGGGAAAGCTGGCCGCCAAGGCGGGCCCGGTTCCGGTGCTCGGCGTCACCGGCACGGGCGGGGCGGGCAAGTCGTCGGTAGCGGATGAGCTGGTGCGGCGCTTCCGGCGCGACAACGCGGACCTGCGCATCGCCATCGTCGCCATCGACCCGTCGAAGCGCAAGACCGGCGGCGCGCTGCTCGGCGACCGCATCCGCATGAACGCGATCGACGGCGAGCGCGTGTTCATGCGCTCGCTCGCCACCCGCGGCTCGGAGAGCGAGATCCCCGCGTACCTGGCCGACGTGATCGGCGCGTGCAAGGCGGCGGGCTTCGGCCTCGTCATCGTCGAGACCCCGGGCATCGGCCAGGGCGACGCCGGCATCGTGCCGCACGTCGACGTCGCGCTCTACGTGATGACGCCCGAGTTCGGCGCCGCCAGCCAGCTCGAGAAGATCGACATGCTCGACTTCGCCGACCTGGTGGCGATCAACAAGTTCGACCGCTCGGGCGGCGAGGACGCGCTGCGCGACGTGCGCAAGCAGTACCAACGCAATCACGAGGCGTTTTCGCGCCCGGTGGACGAGATGCCGGTGTTTGGCACCATCGCCTCGCGCTTCAACGACGACGGCGTCACCGCGCTGTATCACGGCGTGCGCGAGGCGTTCACCGGGCGCGGGCTGGGCGCGTGGAAGAGCGGTCTCGCGGCGGCCGCGGGCAAGGCGTCGTCGGTGCGCGCCCCGACCGTGCCCGGCAAGCGGCGGCGCTATCTCGCCGAGGTTGCCGAGACGATGCGCGCGCACCACGCGTTCGCGCGCGGGCAGGCGGCGATCGCCCGCGAGCGCCAGCAGCTCGTGGCGGCGCGGCGCATGCTCGCGGACTCGGGCGCCGACGCCGCCGCGCTCGATGCGCTCATCGCCGCGCGCGAACAGGCGCTCGACCCGCGCTGCCGCGAGCTCCTCGACGACTGGCCGAAGGTGAAGGAGAGCTACGCCGGCGACGAGTACGTGGTCAAGGTCCGCGGCCGCGAAGTCCGCACCAGCCTCACCAGCACGACGATCTCGGGCACGCGCGTCCCCAAGGTCGCGCTGCCGGCTTACGAGGACGACGGCGAGCTGCTCGGCTGGCTGCTCAACGAGAACGTGCCGGGCAGCTTCCCCTACACCTCGGGAATCTTCGCCTTCAAGCGCGAGAACGAGGATCCGACGCGCATGTTCGCCGGCGAGGGCGACGCGTTCCGCACCAACGCGCGTTTCAAGTACCTGTCGCGCGATGCCCCGGCCAAGCGCCTGTCGACCGCGTTCGATTCGGTCACGCTCTACGGCTTCGACCCCCACGAGCGGCCCGACATCTACGGCAAAATCGGCACCTCGGGCGTCTCGATCGCCACGCTCGACGACATGAAGGCGCTCTACGACGGCTTCGATCTGTTGGCGCCGACGACCTCGGTGTCGATGACGATCAACGGCCCGGCGCCGGCGATCCTGGCGATGTTCTTCAACACCGCGATCGACCAGCAGCGCGCCGGTTTCGAGGCCGAGAACGGGCGGGCGCCGACCGACGGGGAGATCGGCAAACTCCGCGCCCGGACGCTGGCGAACATCCGCGGCACGGTGCAGGCCGACATCCTCAAGGAGGACCAGGGGCAGAACACCTGCATCTTCTCGACCGAGTTCGCGCTGAGGATGATGGCCGACATCCAGGCGTACTTCGTCGATCACCGGGTGGAGAACTTCTACTCGGTGTCGATCTCGGGCTTTCACATCGCCGAGGCCGGCGCCAACCCGATCTCCCAGCTCGCGTTCACGCTCGCCAACGGCTTCACCTACGTCGAGGCCTACCTCGCGCGCGGCATGGACATCGACGACTTCGCGCCCAATCTCTCGTTCTTCTTCTCCAACGGCATGGATCCCGAGTACTCGGTCATCGGCCGCGTCGCGCGGCGCATCTGGGCGGTCGCCATGCGCGACCGTTACGGCGCCAGCGAGCGCAGCCAGAAGCTCAAGTACCACATCCAGACCTCGGGCCGCTCGCTCCACGCCCAGGAGATGGACTTCAACGACATCCGCACCACGCTCCAGGCGCTGATCGCGGTCTACGACAACTGCAACTCGCTCCACACCAACGCCCACGACGAGGCCTACACCACGCCGACCGAAAGCTCGCTGCGCCGCGCGATGGCGATCCAGATGATCATCAACCGCGAGTGGGGGCTGGCGAAGAACGAGAACCCCGGCCAGGGCTCGTTTATCATCGACGCGCTGACCGAGCTGGTCGAGGAGGCGGTGCTCGCGGAGTTCGAGCGCATCAGCGAGCGCGGCGGCGTGCTCGGCGCCATGGAGACCGGCTACCAGCGCGGCAAGATCCAGGACGAATCGCTCCACTACGAGACCCTCAAGCACGACGGCGCGCTGCCGATCATCGGCGTCAACACCTTCCGCAACCCCGCGCCGCCCGCTGAGGAGACGACGATCGAGCTCAGGCGCTCGACCGAAGAGGAAAAGCAGGGGCAGATCGAGCGGCTGCGCGACTTCCAGGCGCGCCACAGGAACGCGGCCCCGGCGATGCTCGAGCGGCTGCAGGAGACCGCCGCCGGCGGCGGCAACGTGTTCGCCGCGCTGATGGACGCGGTGCGCTGCTGCTCGCTCGGCCAGATCACCGAGGCGTTGTTCGAGGTCGGCGGCCAGTACCGCCGCAACATGTAATGCCGCATGCGGCGGCAGTTTCGCCATAGGCTTGCCTGATGCTTGTCGCCTTTGGGAATGGCACCTGAAGGTGGAATTGCGAGGCTTGGCCGTCTCAAGACAAACGCGCCAACTCGTCAATGGTAAATCTCGGCATCGAAGCCAAGTGTCGAGCAAGTTCGGCTGGGTTTATGTCATTGGGACCAAAATCATTTTCCGTTTGATTTCCTGCATTGAGTTTTGCACGTACCGTCCGGCCTGATTTGCTCCATCTTCTGACAGTCTCGGATGATGTTTAGGCTTATCAGCTCGAATTATGTCGAGGTGAAGAAAATTTGGCGATTCCCGCTGAGCGTTGAGATCTAGAAGTGGCCGGGTGTGTAAGTCGGCGCCCTCTGTTGCGCGCTGCGGTGTGACCCGCGGGGGCTAGCCGAAGCGGTGGGCGTTCCTCTTGATCGCCACGCCGAGGGCGATCGCCCAGTAGACCCAGCCGACGAACGGGACGAAGCGGGTGCTGATCGAGATCAGCACCCGCCGCGCCGCCGGCAGCCCAAGGCGTTTGGCTACGGTGCGGAGGAACCCGGCGCTGGCCATACGCTCGACGTAGCGGACGATCCACTCGGCCACAGCTAGCCAACGGCCGGCGCGGATCAGATCGACGATCCGACGACCCAGGTTCCGCAGGACGGTATCCTCGCGAATCAGGGCGCGCAGCCCTTCGATGGTGGCGCGGTCAAGAAAGCTTTCCAGCACGATGTCAATCAGCACATCGACCGGGTCGTCGTCCTGCCGCTTGTCGTCTAATTCGAGGACCGAGAGTGGCTTGATGAGCTCCTTCCCCGGAACTAGCTGCACCTTGTACTCCAACATCTGTGCGGCAAGAGATTCGTGCTCGAAGCGGACCAGGGGCTGGCGCGCCGCCGCCGGCAAGTTGGCGAGGAATTGCTCCAGATCGAATCGCAGTTCAATCTCGCGATCGACCGTGTGTTTCAGGAAGCCCTCGTCTAGCGGCGCCTTGGCGGCGATCACCTCCCGGTGCAACAGCCGCGCCGCGCCTTCGTTTCGGAGTATCGATTCGAGCAACCTGGGCTCGGGAAGCACCTGCGCCCGCGCTGGGCCGAGCCAACGCAAGGCTAGTCCGCCAGTCACGGCGGCGACGGCGGCCCCGAGGACGGCCCGGCGCGAGGCTGGATCGTGCGCGGAGGAATTCATGGTCAGGTCTCCTTCTGACGATACTTGTCGAAAGCTAAAAAGCTCTACTACTTTATCGAGAAAAAGTCTAAGCGCTTTAGCGCTGTTGCCCAAACCCGTGCTGGGCGCGCCCCACTTCCGCCGTCGCCGACCGGGCTGACCCTGGACCAGGAAGATGGGGTAGCAGGCGCGGCGGCTGCGCCGCGGTCAAAAAAAGCGGGGCGCCCTGAAGGGCGCCCCGATACGACGGGAGGGTCGTGGGAGGAACGCTCTCGGGAGGCAAATCAACGAGATCGGGGGTCCTCCTTCCCGTCGGAGTCTCGAAGGGGGATGGGTAACATTACCCGTTCGATGGTCGCCGCCACGGGGATTTCGGGGGTTTTGACGACGACGGCCACGGTCGGCAAGATGAGGGGTTCGACCGCGTCGAGCACGACCTCGGGTCCTTCGTCCGCAGGCATGCCGCCCGCGCCCGCGGTCCCGCCGGCGAGGATCAGTGCCGCGATGCCGGCGAACGTGAACCGGGCGATGCGGGAAAGTGCGATCATCTGACGTCTCCTGCGTCTCGTGGTGCTGTCGGTTTAGTCGCGGAATGCGGCCCGATTACGGCTCGATTGTGACCATATCGTGGCGCCCGGGCCCTCGCGTTCGCACCACCGCTCTGCTAGACCCCATGTCCGATCTGGAGATGGGGTGGATCGACGAGAAAATGTGGTGGATCGACGAGGACAGGCTGGCGGGGGGCCCCAACCCTTCGCTCGAGGAGCTCGAGCGGCTGCGCCGCGCGGGCTTCGCGACGATCGTTTGTCTGCTCCATCCCGACGACTCGCCGCCGCAGCAGCCGGGGTACGACCCGGCCGACGCCGGGCGCCTCGGCTACGCGTGGCACAACATTCCGGTCCTCGACTACCACGCGCCGACGCTCGACCAGTTCGACGAGTTCAGGAGCATCGCCGAAGCCGGGCTCGAAAGGGGCAAGCTGCTCGTCCACTGTTGGGCCGGCCAGGGGCGGACGGGCATGATGGGCGCCGCGTACTGGGTCTTCAAGGGCGTGAGCGCCGCCGACGCCGTGGCCCGGGTGCGCCGGGCGAATCCGAAGGCGATCGAGTCGCTGGACGAGCGCGCGACCCTGGACAGCCTCGCCGCTCGCCTCGGCGCGGGTGGCGGGTAGGCGCGGAATTCATACGCAAAGTCACAATTGTCGTGACTTTGCTGCGTTCAATCGGCACGCAGCCTTACGCCGCAGGGGCGGCGGCCCGCACTTGCGGGCTCCGAACGTCAAAACGACGCGATCGTTTTGACGTTCGGTATTACCCCGTAAACGCCTGGATGCCGGTCTGGGCGCGCCCCAAGATGAGGGCGTGGATGTCGTGCGTGCCCTCGTAGGTGTTGACCGTCTCCAGGTTCATCATGTGGCGGATGACGTGGAACTCGTCGGCGATGCCGTTGGCGCCGTGGATGTCGCGGGCGGCGCGCGCGATGTCGAGCGCCTTGCCGCTCGAATTACGCTTGATCAGCGAGATCATCTCGGGCGCGGCGCGGCCCTCGTCGCGCAGCCGTCCGACCCGCAGGCACGCCTGCAGCCCGAGCGCGATCTCGGTCTGCATGTCGGCGAGCTTCTTCTGGATCAGCTGGTTGGCGGCGAGCGGCCGGCCGAACTGCTTGCGCTCGAGCGCGTAGTTGCGTGCCGCGAACCAGCAGAACTCGGCCGCGCCCAGCGCCCCCCAGGCGATGCCGTAGCGGGCCACGTTGAGGCAGCCGAACGGCCCCTTGAGCCCCGAGACGCCGGGCAGCTCGTTTTCCGCGGGAACGAACACGTCGTCCATCACGATCTCGCCGGTGATCGAGGCGCGCAAGCTGAACTTGCCCTCGATCTTGGGCGCGCTCAGGCCCTTCATGCCCTTCTCGAGGATGTAGCCGCGGATCGCGTCGTCGTCGTTCTTGGCCCAGACGATGAACACGTCGGCGACCGGCGAATGGGTGATCCAGGTCTTGGCGCCGCTGACCGCGAAGCCGCCGTCGACCGTGCGCGCCCGCGTCGTCATCCCGCCCGGGTCGGAGCCGTGGTCGGGCTCGGTAAGCCCGAAACAGCCCAGGATCTCTCCGGTCGCGAGCCGGGGCAGGTATTTCTCGCGCTGGGCTTCGGCGCCGTAAGCGTAGATCGCGTACATCACCAGGCTCGACTGCACGCTCATCGCCGAACGGTAGCTCGAATCCACGCGTTCGAGCTCGCGCGCGATCAGCCCGTACGACACCTGGCTCACGCCGGCGCAGCCGTACCCCTCGATGGTTGCGCCGAGCAGGCCGAGCGCGCCCATCTCGTTCATGATCTCGCGGTCGAAGCGCTCGTGGCGGTTGGCCTCGAGGATGCGCGGCATCAGCTTTTCCTGCGCGTAGTCGCGCGCGGTGTCGCGGATCAGGCGTTCGTCTTCCGTGAGCTGGTCGTCGAGCAGGAACGGATCGTCCCACGCGAACGGCGCCCGGGCGGGGGGCTTGGGCGCGGCCTCGGCGGCGGCAAGCGGCTTGCTCATGGCGGTCTCCATTGGCGCGAGCATCGCTGTTGTGCCGATATTAGCGCTAGACCGCGATGCTGCACAGCCGTTGTTGTTCACGCGTCGTCGCGTATCGGTTCGCGGGCGGCTGGAATGGGCGACGAAGACATCATCATCGAGTTCCAGCGCATCGGCGCCTCGGTCAGGGTGAGCGCGATCGACCCGGAGACGCTCACCGAGGTCTCGATCGCCGGTCCGGCGAGCGCCGGCGAGGAGGCGCTGACCCGCGCGGTCATGCAGAAGCTCGCCTATGTGCTCGAGAAAAAGCGCGGGTCGTCGTCCACGTAGGAGCGGACAATCCGGGCCGGAGACGCTATGGTTGCGGCGATGCGCCAGCGAGACCGACCACCGCCGCGAGCAGATCGATGCGCTGGAAGAGGCGGAGCACTGAGGCGACGGCAATACCCTCGAGCAGCCGATGGGCGCTAGCGACTTTCACCGGCTGAAGCGGCCGGACTGAGCCATGCCGGACGGATCGCCACAGTCGCCTTCGTCGCTCTCGTTGCTCACGGTCGAGCAGATGTCCGCCGCCGATGCCGCGGCGGTGGAGGCGGGGATCGGCGGCGAGACCCTGATGGAA
>JACZUY010000020.1:0-413 GCA_022572945.1 Pseudomonadota bacterium | reverse complement strand
CAGAAGCTTGCCTATGTGCTCGAGAAACAGCGCGGGTCGTCGTCTACGTAGGAGCGGAAAATCCGGGCCGGAGACGCTATGGTCGCGGCGATGCGCCAGCGACACCGCCGCGAGCAGATCGATACGCTGGAAAAGGCGGAGCACTGGAGCGACGGCAATCCCCTCGAGCAGCCGATGGGCGCTAGCGACTTTCACCGTCTGAGGCGGTCGGGCTGAGCCATGCCGGACGGGTCGCCTTCGTCGCTCGCGTTGCTCACGGTCGAGCAGATGTCCGCCGCCGATCAAGCGGCGGTGGAGGCGGGGGTCGGCGGCGAGACCCTGATGGAAAACGCCGGCGCCGCCATCGCCAGGGCGATCGTCGAGCGCTGGTCGGCGCGCCCGGTCGCGGTGCTGTGCGGTCCCGGCAACAACGG
>JACZUY010000177.1 GCA_022572945.1 Pseudomonadota bacterium | reverse complement strand
TCGAGGCCCATTACGCCGGCTATCTCGACCGCCAAGAGGCCGACGTGCGCGCGTTCCGCCGTGCCGAGGCGTTGGCCTTGCCCGACGGCCTCGATTACGGCGCCGTCGGCGGGCTGTCGAGCGAGGTGCGCGAAAAGCTCGAGGCGTCGCGTCCGGCGACCCTGGGGGCGGCGGCGCGCATCTCGGGCGTCACGCCGGCCGCGTTGACCGCGCTCCTCGGTCACGTGCGGCGCGGCGACCAGCGACGAGACCAGCAACGCTGTGCCTGAGCCGGCGCGCCGGCGCCCGCCCGGGCGTGCGCCGCTGACCCGCGAGGGGTTTCGCCGCGCGACCGATGTTTCACGTGAAACACTCGCGCGCTTCGACGCCTATGTCGCGGTGCTCGGCAAATGGCAGCGGCGCATCAACCTGGTGAGCGCGGCGAGCCTCGCCGACGTGTGGCGGCGGCACCTGCTCGATTCGGCGCAGCTTCGCCCGCACGTGCCCGAATCGTGCGCGCGCCTCGTCGATCTCGGCTCGGGCGCGGGCTTTCCGGGCCTCGCGCTCGCCATCCTCGGCGTCGCCGGGGTCGAGCTGATCGAAAGCGATGAGCGGAAATGCGCGTTTCTCGCCGAGGCCGCGCGCGCCACCGGCGCGGCGGTGACGATCCACCGCGCGCGGATCGAATCGCTGCCCGAGGTTCGGGCCGACGTGATCACCGCGCGCGCCTGCGCTCCGCTGGCGAAGCTGCTCGGTTACGCCGCGCGCTTTCGCGGCCCCGAAACGCGGTGCCTGTTCCTCAAAGGCGCAGATATAGACAAAGAATTGACCGAGGCCACAAAATATTGGAAACTGCGCTGCACGCGGGTTCCCAGCCAATCGGACCCCACGGGGACAATCCTGCAGATCCACGAGTTCGCCCGTGAACCACGCCCATAGCGCCCGCCCGCCCGCCGGCATCGCGATCCCGCCGCGCAAGCCGCGGCGGATCATCGCCGTCGCCAACCAGAAGGGCGGCGTCGGCAAGACGACCACGGCGATCAACCTCGCCACCGCGCTGGCGGCGGTGCGCCGCCGGGTGCTGGTCGTCGACCTCGATCCGCAGGGCAACGCCAGCACCGGCTTCGGCATCGCCCACGCCGAGCGCACGACGAGCTCCTACGACGTCCTGATGGGCGAAGCGGCGCTCGCCGAGGCGGTCGTCGAGTCGGCGGTCCCCGGCCTCTACGTGCTGCCCTCGGTGATCGACCTCACGGGCGCCGAGGTCGAGCTCGCCCAGGCGCCGCGGCGCGAGTACCGGCTGCGCGACGCGCTCGCCGGCGCGGTCGGCGGCTACGACTACGTCATCATCGACTGCCCGCCGGCGCTCGGGCTGCTCACCGTGAACGCGCTCGTCGCCGCCGATTCGCTTCTCGTGCCGTTGCAATGCGAGTTCTTCGCGCTCGAGGGCCTGAGCAAGCTGCTGGGCACCGTCGAGCGTGTACGACAAAACCTCAATCCGTCGCTCGACATACAAGGTGTTGTGTTAACCATGTATGACAAACGCAACAACTTGTCATACCAGGTCGCGGACGATGTGCGGCGTCACATGGGCCGGGTGGTGTATGACACGGTGATTCCGCGCAACATCCGGGTCTCGGAGGCGCCGTCGCACGGCAAGCCGGTGCTGCTCTATGACGTGAAATGCGCCGGCGCGCAGGCCTATATCCATCTCGCCGGCGAGATGCTGCGCCGCGACCGCCGGGCGCTCGGGCCGTGAGCGGCGCAGAGGGGGTTCGCCAACGCGGCTTGGCTAAGGGGCTCGCGGCGCTGCTCGCCGACGCCGAGCCCGACAGGCGCGGCGCGCCCGGCGACGCGCGAACCGTCGCGGTCGACCGCTTGCGCCCGAGCCGCGTCCAGCCGCGCCGCCGCTTCGACGACACCGAGGGGCTCGCCCAATCGGTGCGCGAGAAGGGCGTGTTACAACCATTGCTTGTACGCCCCGACCCCGAGAGCCCCGGTTCCTACGAGATTATCGCCGGCGAACGCCGCTGGCGCGCCGCCCAGCGCGCGCAGCTTCACGAAGTTCCGGTGGTGGTGCGCGAGGTCACCGACCGCGAGGCGCTCGAGGTCGCGCTGGTCGAGAACGTCCAGCGCCTGGACCTGACGCCGCTCGAGGAAGCCGAAGGCTATCGCCGGCTGATCGGCGAGTTCGCCCACACCCAGGAGGCGCTCGCCGGCGTCGTCGGCAAGAGCCGCAGCCACGTCGCCAACACGCTCAGGCTTCTCAACCTGCCCGAGGCGGTCAAGGCAATGGTCGACGACCGCCGGCTCAGCGCCGGGCACGGGCGGGCGCTGCTGGCCGCGGACGACCCGGTGACGCTCGCCGGGCTGATCGTCACCCGCGGGCTCAACGTCCGTCAGACCGAGAGGCTGGTGAAGAAGCCGCGACGGCGCCGGGCGGTGGGCGGGCCGGCCGCGGACGCCGACACCCGCGCGCTCGAGCGCGGCCTCGGCGACCGCCTCGGCCTCACGGTCACGATCCACCACCGCGGTCGCGGCGGCCGGTTGACGCTCCACTACCGCACCCTGGACCAGCTCGACGATCTCTTGCGCCGGCTCGGCGAGGGCGGCTGACCCCGACCGTCAAAACGTTAAAAGGGGTCAGACCACTTTTACAGCGCAACTTTGGTAAAATACCGGATTTCAAATTGAATGGATTGGCTTGAAATCCGCAGCCCGCGCCCCCTTTGATCGCAATAATTGCGGGCCGCCGTTTATGCGGCCAAGTTTTGGTCGATATAAGATTTGGCCTGCGTGGCGACTGAACGCAGTAATGTCACAAGAATTGTGACGTTACGTATAAGCCGCGCCGCGCCTCTCACCGTTTGGCGGGACGCGCCGCGCGCGCCACGCGGATCAGCGCCCGGCCGCAGATCGCCGCGGCCGGCGACCCGGTCGTCTTGCACGCCCGCTCGGCGTCGAGAACGATGTCCATCGCGCGGACGACGCGCGGCGCCGGCCAGCGCGGCTGCTGCGCGCGCAGCGCGCGCTCGATCCGGAAGTGGTGCGCGAGCGATTTCACCACCCGCTCGAGCGGCTCGCCGCGCGCGACCCGGCCGGCGGCGCGGTGCAGCCGCTGCAGATGGCGGGCCACGGCGCGCAGCACGGTGACTGGCTGCGCCCCTTCGAGGTGGGCGCGCGCGAGTCCCCGGTCGAGAGCGGCGAGGTCGCCGTCGGCCGTGGCGATGGCCACGCCGTCGAGGGTGACGATGGCGCTGTCGCCGACGCAGGCTTCGACGTCGGCGAGCGACACCCGGCGCTCGTCGCCCATGTAGGTGGCGAGCTTGTCGAGCTCGCCGCGGGTCACCTGGCGGTCGCCGCCGAGCGCCGCGACGAGGTACGACTCGGCCGCCGGATCGAGCGTAAGCCCTTGAGGTGAAAGAGTTTCCTTGATCACCTTCCTGAGCGCGCCGCCCTCGTCGGGGTAGCAGGCCACCGCGGCGGCGTTGCCCGCCCGCTCGAAGGCGCGCCTGAGGCGCGCGCGCGCGGGCAATTCCCCCGCCTCGACGACGATCAGGGCATCGCCCGGCGGCGACGCGAGGAAATCCTCGAACACGGCCGCCAGCGCGTCGGTCGCCTGGCGCACGCGCACCACGCGGCGGCCGCCGGTGAACGACAGCGAGGCGGCCTCGTCGGCGAGCAACGCCGGATCATCCTTGATTCGCGCGGGCGAAAGCTCGGTGATGCGGAACGCATCCCCGGGGTCGTCGACGACGCCGCCGACGAGCGCCTCGGCGCGCTCGCGCACGAGGCCGGCGTCGGGACCGTGAAAGAGCACCGCGCGCGCCGCGGGATCGGGCCGGCGGACGAACGCATCGGCGTTCGACGCGCCTATCTTCACGGCGCCCGCACGGCTCAGCCCGCCGCCTGCCGGCGGCGCGAGAAGAACACCGAGAGCAGGGTGCGGACCTCGTCGCTCGCCTCGCGTACCGCGCGACGGCTGGTGTCCTGCTCGGCGCTCAGGGTGGCGAAGTCGGAACGCACCGCGTTGTAGCTGCCCACGGTCCGCGCGCTGCCGCGATAGATTGCCGCGCCGGTCTCGACGTCGGTGAGCGTGAAGCTCACGTCGATGCGGAGATTGTAGCGGGTGATCGTCGTATCGGCCTGGATCGCGAGCGCTTGGCTCGATCGCTGGACCTGCACGCTCAGCCGATAACGCGGATAGCGCGGCTCGCCGAACGGCGTCAGGCGCTCGATGAGGTCGTTGCGCAAGCTCTGGCCGATGCGGTCGGTGACGGGGTCGATCCCGATCGCCGCGAGATCGTCGACCACATTGCCGCTTCGCCCCCGCCGCGCGTACATCGGCCGGAAGCCGCAGCCGGAAAGCGACGCCGCCGCGGCGACGAGAGCGTGGCCGAGCACGCGCCGCCTAGACCACGACATTGACGATCCGGTTGGGGACGACGATGACGCGGCGCACCGGCTTGCCGCCGATCGCCCGCGCCACCTTGGGGTCGGCGAGCGCGGCTTCCTCGGCCGCCGCCTCGCCCACGTCGCGCGCGAGCCGCAACGTGCTGCGCAGCTTGCCGTTGACCTGGACCGCGACGGTGACGGTTTCGTCGGTGAGCAGCGCGGCTTCGGCCTCGGGCCACGGGGTGTCGGCGAGCAGCACCTCGTGGCCGAGCGCCTGCCACAGTTCCTCGGCGATATGCGGCGTCATCGGACCGATCAGCCGGACCACCGTCTCGAGGCCCTCGCGCAGCGTCCAGGCGGCGCCGTCCTCGTCCGCCGCGAGCCCGGCGAGCGCGTTGCCGAGCTCGCGCACGCGCGCCACCGCGCGGTTGAAGTGGAAGCGGTCGAGGTCGCCGGTCGTCCAGGCGATGGTCTTGTGGATCATGCGCCGCGCCTCTTGCGCCCTGGGGCCGAAGCGCCGGGGAGGGGGCGCGGCGGGCGGCGGCAGCGCGAGCGCCGGTTCGACGACCATGCGCCA
>JACZUY010000019.1 GCA_022572945.1 Pseudomonadota bacterium | reverse complement strand
GCGTGCGACGCCTTCGACAGCCTCGCCTGGAGGGCGCCGCCGACGGCCGCCGCGATCGTCCCGCGCGAGCCCGAAACGGCGCTGCCGGCGGCCCCGGACGAGGCCGCCGGGACGCCGGCCGTGGTCGTTGACGCGGCAATGACGCGAGAGTAGCTTCGCCCGCGTGCTGCAGTAGCTCAGTTGGCAGAGCAGCTGATTCGTAATCAGCAGGTCGGTGGTTCGAGTCCACTCTGCAGCACCATATTTCAGCAATTCATACCGGCGAGCCCATGAATGGACTCGCCTAATGTTCCCTCAGGCGCCGGGCGGGGCCATCCGGCCCCTTGGCTTTCGCGCCAGGGGGCGCGGCGCGCGGTCGCGCTTGCCGCCGAGCCGATGAAGGGTTCTTCATCGGCTCGGCGGTATGACATCGTCGCATCGGCATGATCGGCCTCGTGACAGGGCTCGCGCTCCGGGGCCGCCGCCGCGCGTAAGGCCCCGCCGTCATGGTAGCCGGCATTGTAGGTAGCGCGATACCCCGGTCAATCCCCGCCGAGGCGCTCGCGCCGCAAACGCCAGGGATTATTGCTCCGCCGTTCTCATCCGCCGTAAGTTCATACGATGAGGATAAGACAGGCCATTTCAGCCGACCTCGACGCGGTGAAACGGTGCGCGGAAGAGGCCTACGCGAAGTATGTGTCGCGCATGGGCACGAAACCGGCGCCGATGATCGCCGACTTCGCCGGGCAGATCGGAGCAAAGATCGTCCATGTCATCGTCGACGACGGTTCAGTGCTCGGCTTCATCGTGCTGTATCCGCGCGACGACCATATTCACGTCGAAAACGTCGCCGTCTTTCCGGAACGGGGTGGCCGAGGAATCGGCGGCAAGCTGCTTGCCTTTGCGGAACATGAGGCACGGCGCCTCGAACTCCCCGCGGTCGAGCTCTATACGAACGAGAAGATGACCGAGAACCTGAGCCTGTATCGGTATCTCGGATACCAGGAGATCGGCCGCCGGACGGAGGCCGGTTTTTCGCGCGTATACTTCAGAAAGGACGCATAGCGGGCGCGCTGTGCGTCGAAGGTCTTGAGTAGCGCCGGCATACTCGCAAGTGCCGTCCGGCTACGGCAAAGGCACCACGACCGTCTCGCGTTGCGCTATAGCATCCGCGTCGGCGGAGCGGAACGGATTCATCACCCGGCACGGTCGCGACGGGATCGTCGGCCATGCATACGAATTTAGTGCCGCGTCCCGCCCTGGGGCGTCTATTGTCGGGGCGTTCGGCACGACGAAACCGGGGAGGTCCGCGCCCAGCGATGATCGATTTCCGCACCCATCCCGACCGCTACCGGCATTGGCGGCTGATGTTCGAGGGCCGGGTGGCGACGCTGGCGCTCGACGTGGCGGAGGACGGCGGCCTCGATCCGGGCTACGCGCTCAAGCGCAACTCGTACGACCTGGGCGTCGACATCGAGCTCCACGACGCGGTCCAGCGGCTGCGCTTCGAGCACCCGGAGGTCGCCGCGGTGATCATCACCTCGGCCAAGGAGGGCGTGTTCTCGGCGGGCGCCAACATCGGCATGCTCGCCCAGGCCAGCCACGCCGCCAAGGTGAACTTCTGCAAGTTCACCAACGAGACCCGCAACGCCATCGAGGACGCCAGCCGCCATTCGGGCCAGACTTACATTTGCGCGATCAACGGCGCCGCCGCCGGGGGCGGCTACGAGCTGGCGCTCGCCACCGAGCACATCATCCTGGTGGACGACGGCTCGACCGCGGTTTCGCTGCCCGAGCTGCCGTTGCTCGCGGTCCTGCCCGGGACCGGCGGTCTCACCCGGATCGTCGACAAGCGGCGGGTCCGGCGCGACCGCGCCGACTTCTTCTGCACCGTGATCGAGGGGATCAAGGGCAAGCGCGCGCTCGACTGGCGACTCGTCGACGAGATCGCGCCGCGCTCCCGGCTGATCGAGATCGCCAACAGGCGCGCGGCCGAGTTCGCGGCCCGCTCGGACCGGCCCGAGGACGCCGACGGGGTTGCGCTCGCGCCCCTCGACCGCACGCTGACCGACACCGGGCTCACCTACCGCCATGTCTCGGTGCGCTTCGACCGCGAGAGGCGGACCGCCGAGATCACCGCCCGGGCGCCCGACGGCGCGCCGCCGGACGATGCCGATTCGATCCGCGCCCAGGGCTGCGGCTTCTGGCCCCTGGCGCTGGCGCGCGAGCTCGACGACGCCATCCTGCACCTGCGCGCCAACGAGCCCGACCTGGGGGTCTGGATCCTGCGCACGGAAGGCGACGCGGACAACGTCGCCGCGGCCGACGCGGCGCTGCTCGACAACGCCGGCGACTGGTTCGCGCGCGAGGTGACGCTGTTCCTGAAGCGCGTCTTCAAGCGCCTCGACGTGACCTCGCGCAGCCTCTTCGCGCTGATCGAGCCGGGCAGCTGCTTCACCGGAACGCTCATGGAGCTGGCGCTCGCCGCGGACGTGAGCTTCATGCTCGACGGCGCCCCGAGGGCGACAGCCGGCCCGCCGCCGCGCTCACGCCCACGGGCATGAACCTCGGCCCGCTGACCATGGCCAACGGGCTGACGCGGCTGCAGACGCGCTTTTTGGAGGATCCGGACCGGGTCGAGGACGTGGCCGCCGAGGTCGGCAACCGGCTCGACGCCGAAGCCGCCGACCGGCTCGGCCTGGTGACGTTCATCCCCGACGACATCGACTGGGACGACGAGGTCCGCATCGCCATCGAGCAGCGCGCCAGCTTCTCCCCCGACGCGCTCACCGGGCTCGAGGCGAACCTGCGCTTCGCCGGGCCCGAGACCATGGAGACCAAGATATTCGGCCGGCTGTCGGCGTGGCAGAACTGGATCTTCGAGCGCCCCAACGCCGCCGGCGAGGACGGCGCGCTCAAACGTTACGGCACCGGCAAGCCGGCGCGCTTCGACCCGAAACGGGTGTGATACCGGATTTCAAAATGATTGCTTCATTTTGAATTCCGGAGCCCGCGCCCCCCTTGATCGCAATAAATGGGGGCCGCCGCCCCTGCGGCGGAAGCCTGCGTGGCGACTGAACGCCGTAATGTCACAAGAATTGTGACATTGCGTATGACCCGAACGAGACCCGGAAAGAACCGATGAGCATCGACTACCAGGAAATGATCCCCAACAACGTGGGGCTCGGCGAGGACCGGCGCTTGCGGCGCGCTCTCGAGCAGTGGTTGCCGGGCTTCCAGCGGTGGTGGCGCGAACTCGGGCCCGCGGACAGCGATTCGCTCGACGTCTACCTGCGCACGGCGATCAGCGTCGAGCCCGGCGGCTGGGCCAACTACGGCTACGTCCGCATGCCCGACTACCGCTGGGGCATCTTCCTCGCCCACCCCGAGCCCGACCGCCGCATCAACTTCGGCATGCACAAGGGCGACCCCGTCTGGCGGCAGGTGCCGGGGGAGTACCGCGCCGACCTCAGGCGCCTGATCGTCACCCAGGGGGACACCGAGCCGGCGTCGGTCGAGCAGCAGCGCCATCTCGGCAAGACCTGCCCGTCGCTCTACGACCTGCGCAACCTGTTCCAGGTCAACGTCGAGGAAGGCCGGCACCTGTGGGCCATGGTCTACCTGCTGCACGGCTTCTTCGGCCGCGACGGCCGCGAGGAGGCCGAGGCCATGCTCGAGCGCCATTCGGGCGATCCCGACAGGCCGCGCATCCTCAACGCCTTCAACGAGGAAACCCCCGACTGGCTGTCGTATTTCATGTTCACCTACTTCACCGACCGCGACGGCAAGTTCCAGCTCGCGGCGCTCGCCGAGTCGGGCTTCGATCCGTTGTCGCGGACGTGCCGCTTCATGCTGACCGAGGAGGCGCATCACATGTTCGTCGGCGAGACCGGCCTCGGCCGTGTCGTCCAGCGGACCTGCGAGGCGATGAACGAACACACCACCGATGAGGTGCGCAAGCACGGCGTCATCGACCTGCCGACCTTTCAGAAGTACCTGAACTTCCACTTCAGCGCGTCGGTCGACCTGTTCGGACAGGAACTCTCGACCAACGCCGCCAGCTACTACACCATGGGCCTCAAGGGCCGCTTCCAGGAGACCCGCATCGGCGACGACCATACGCTCGCGGACGCCACCTATCCGGCGCCGGAGGTGAAGGGCGAGCAGGTGGTTCTCGTCGCGGCGCCGGCGCTCAACGCCGTCAACGAGCGCCTGCGCGACGACTACATCGCCGACTGCCGGCGCGGCGTCGACAAGTGGAACGAGATCATCCGCGGCGCCGGCGTCGACTTCGAGCTGACGCTCCCGCACCGGGCCTTCAACCGCAAGATCGGCGTCTTCGCAGGCGTCAAGGCGACGCCCGAGGGCGCGATCATCACCCAGGCCCGCTGGGAGCGCGCGCGCGCGAACTGGCTGCCGACCGGGGCCGACCGGGCCTACGTCGAGTCGCTGATGGCGCCGGTGACCGAGCCCGGCAAGATGGCCAACTGGATCACCCCGCCGGCCAAGGGCATCAACGGCAAGCGGTTGAATTACGAATACGTGCGATTCGATTGATAGGTAAACTCCGGCAGAGTGAAAACAGGCGGCGAGAGCATGCGTAGGCGGGTATCGACAGACGAAGAACTGCAACGTGCTTTGGATGAGCTTGATCGCCACCCTAACAAGATTCCCGCTGCCCATTGGCCTGGCGACCTCAAAATCCTCGATTCCGCTGGGCTCTATTCTTGGTGGGTAGATGGAAAGGGAGCGAAGAATCTGCGAGAGGGAATCGGTTTCCCGATCAAGGCCGGGCGTATTTACGCGGGCCAGACGGGAGCAACGTCATGGCCATCCGGAAGGCTTCGCGCTGCGACGCTCTCACGTCGAATTGGGCGTAATCATCTGCGCGGACGAATTAGGGGCTCAACGTTCCGCTTTACACTCGCGGCCTGCTTACTCGACGCACTCGGTCTTAAGATCGTTGGACCTAAAAAATTAGATAAGTCATCGGAACGGCGGCTGAGCGAATGGATGGAGTTGCACCTCGAAGTAGCTGTTCACGCGTTCCCAGAGCGAGATGCTTTGAAACACCTGGAGCATCAGGTTCTAACCGTGCTTGATCCGCCCCTTAATCTTGAGGCCATGCGAGCAACTTCTGTTAGGGCAAAAATTTCCGAGCTACGCGCTCGTATCGCCGGCCGGGAATCGTCGCGTACAGAACCAGAGACTATCGTTAGAGAACGCTCGCTTCCCGCTTTGGGAACTGAGAAATTCAAAAAAATGCCAACTAGATCAATGATTACTCTTCACAAAGAAATAGAAGATATACTCAAGCAGCAAGGCAAGACGTGGCTTACAACGGCAGAGTTAGCTAAGCTGGTCAATAAACGAGGGCGGTATCGAAAAAAAGATGGTAGCAAGGTAACAGCATTTCAGATTCATGGGAGAACTAGAAACTATCCTGATCTATTCGACAGAGATGGATCGCGTGTTCGGTTAAAATCGTCCCGTTCTTCGTAACCGGCTTGACCAAATCGGAGAACACATTAGGAGCCCGACTAGCGCCATACGAATTTCGTCCCAATGCAATTGAAGAGGCAAGCCGGTGTGAAGAGGCGAGCCGGCGGATTACGAATACGTGCGATTCGATTGACGCGGCCGGCGATATTCGGGACGATCGTCCGAAAAAAGGGGGGCGTCCGGGAAAAAGGGGAGGGGAACGCCATGCGGGACCACACGGTCTCGGTCGATTGGTCGAAGACGCCGGCGGAGATCACGTTCGCGGCCAACTTCAACACCGCGGTGCCGTTCATCGACCGCCACATCGCCGAAGGCCGCGCCGGGAAGACCGCGATCATCACCGTCGGCGGCGACCCGGTCACTTACGGCGCGCTGGCGGCGGGCGTGAACCGCGCCGGCAACGCGCTGCTCGGCGCGGGCTTCCGCCCCGGCGACCGGGTGCTGATGATGGTCAAGGACTGCCCCGATTTCCTTTACCTGTTCTGGGGGGCGATCAAGGCGGGAATCATCCCGGTGCCGATCAACACCCTGCTGCGCGCCGCCGACTACACCTTCATGTTGGAGGATTCGGGCTGCACCGGCTGCGTCTACTCGCCCGAGTTCGCGGCCGAGGTGGTCCCCGCGCTCGACGCCGCCGACGCGGGACCGGCCCGTCGCTTCCCCACCGAAGGGACCGGGACCACCCTGGCCGCGCTCATGGCCGAAGCCCCCGACCGGCTCGACCCGGCGCCGGCGACCGCCGCCGACGACTGCTTCTGGCTTTACTCGTCGGGCACCACGGGCACCCCCAAGGGCGCGGTCCACAGCCACCGCGACATCCCCGTCACCTGCATCCAGTATGGCGTCGGCGTCCTCGGCATGGCCGAGGACGACGTCTGCTTCTCGGCGGCGAAGCTGTTCTTCGCCTATGGCCTGGGCAACGGCATGAACTTCCCGCTTTGGGTCGGCGCGACCGCCGTGCTTTACCCGGGGCCGCCGACGCCGGCGGCGATGTTCGAGACCATCGAGGCCCACAAGCCGACGCTGTTCTTCGGCGTGCCGACGCTCTACGCGGCGCTGTTGAGGACGCTCGAGAGCGAAACCCCCGACCTCGGCTCGCTCCGGCTCTGCGTCTCGGCCGGCGAGGCGCTGCCGGCGGACATCTACCGGCGCTGGAAGGAGCGCGTCGGCGTCGACATCCTCGACGGCATCGGCTCGACCGAGGCGCTGCACATCTTCATCTCCAACTACCCCGACGACATCAAGCCCGGATCGAGCGGCCGCGCCGTCCCCGGCTACGATGCGCGCATCGTGGGCGACGACGGCAACGAGGCCGCGACCGGCGAGACCGGCCGCCTGATGATCAAGGGGGACTCGACCGCCGGGTCGTATTGGAACAATCCCGAGAAGACCGCCGCCACCATGGTCGGGGGCTGGCTCGACACCGGCGACACCTATATCCGCGACGCGGACGGCACCTACCTCTATTGCGGCCGCAGCGACGACATGATGAAGGTCGGCGGCATGTGGTGCTCGCCGTTCGAGATCGAAGCCCGGCTGGTCGAGCATCCCGGAGTGCTCGAGGCGGCGGTGGTCGGGCGGCCCGACGACGACGGCCTGATCAAACCCGAGGCCTTCATCGTGCTCAACGATCCCGACGCCGCTTCCCTGGATCTCGGAGAGCAGCTGCGCGAGCACTGCAAGCAGGGCCTCGCCAAGTACAAGTATCCCCGCTGGTTCAACTTCGTCGAAGACCTGCCGAAGACCGCCACGGGCAAGATCCAGCGTTACAAGCTTCGTCAATGAAGGACAAGCTGGTCGCTCTGGCGGACGCCGTCTCGGCCCATATCCGCGACGGCGACGGCGTCGTCCTGGGGGCTTCGCTGGAATCGAATATTCCCTTCGCCGCGACCCACGAGATCATCCGCCAGGGCAAGAAGCAACTCAACGCCATCGCGCCGATCTCGGACGCGTCGACCGACATGCTGATCGGCGCCGGCTGCGTGGCGCTGGTCACCGGCGCGTGGGTCGGCAACGTCTCGGGCGGGCTCGGCCACAACTACCGCCGCGCCGCCGAGCGGGGCGAGCCCGAGCGGATCGTGGTCCGCGACCATTCCAACTTCTCGCTCGCCATGGCGCTGACCGCGGGCGCGTACGGCCTTCCCTACGTGCCGGTGCGCTCTCTCCTCGGCTCCGACATGGTCGGGTCGAACCCCGAATTCCGGCCGGCCGTGGACCCGTTCTCGGACCCGCCCCGGCCCGTGGTCCTGGTGCCGCCGCTCGAGCCCGACGTCGCGGTGATCGCGGTTCCGCGCGCCGACCGCTTCGGCAATTCCCACCACTGGGGCAACGCCGGGCTGGCGCAGGAAGCCGCGCTCGCCGCCGGCCGGGTCATCGTCCTCGCCGACGAGATCGTCGCGCCGGACGTGATCGCCTCCGATCCCGGCCGGGTGCTGTTCCCGGGCTTTCGGGTGACCGCGGTCTGCCACGTACCGGCCGGCGTGCATCCCTCGCCCATGGTCGGCCGCTGGCGCCGGGACACCGAGTTCTTCGACGACTACCACCGGCGCTCGCGCGAGCGTAGCGGGTTCCTCGCGTGGCTCGACGAATGGGTGCTGTCGCTGCCCGATCACGAAGCCTACCGCGCCAGGCTCGGCGGCCGCCTCGAGGCGTTGCGCATCACCGGCGAGGCCCTGGCCGCGCCGGTCAACTACGCCGCCGAGTGATGGACTATTCGGCGCAAGAGATGATGATCGTCGCCGCCGCGCGCGAGATCGCCGACGGCGAGGTCGTGTTCGTCGGCATGCGGCTCCCGCTCACCGCCTTCGGGGTCGCCCGCGCGACCCACGCGCCCAACGCCGTCGGGCTGTTCGAATGCGGCCTCGCCCGCTACCAGCCCGCGGACGGCGTGCTCCACACCATGGGCGATCCGCCCAACCAGCTGGGCGCGGCGTGGGCGACGGGACTGGCGCAGGTGATGGGGCTGTTGCACGCGGGCCGGGTCGACGCCGGCTTCATCGGCGGCGCCGAGATCGACCGTTTCGGCAACATCAACACCTCGTACATCGGCGACCGCGCGAACCCGCGGGTGAAGCTGCCCGGCTCGGGCGGCGCCGCCGACATCGCCGCGATGTCGAAACGGCTGGTCGCGATCATCAACCACGAGAAGCGCCGCCTGGTCGAGCGCGTCGGCTTCGTGACCTCGCCGGGGTATCTCTCGGGCGGCCGCGCCCGCGCCGACGCCGGGCTCGCGGGCGGCCCGGCGGCGGTCATCACCGACCGCTGCATCCTCAGGCCCCGGGGCGCGGAGAACGAGCTCCACCTCGCCACGATCCATCGCGGGCATACCGAGGCCGAGGTGCGCGAGAACACCGGCTGGGCCCTGAAAACCGCGCCCGACCTGGCCGAGACGCCGCCGCCGAGCGAGGCCGAACTGGCCGCGCTCAGGCGCCTCGACCGCGACGGCTTCTGGCGCTAGGGCGAATTCAGAACGAGTGGAATCGTTCGGAATTCGCCAGCCCGCGACCGCGGGCCGCCGCCCCTGCGGCGGAAGCCCGCGTGGCGATTGAACGCTGCTTGCCTTTGACCTGGGTAAAGGTAAGCTGAAAATGCTTTAGGGCGTCGTCCGAACGATTCGATTTGTTCGGATTACACCCCCAGATAGCGGTCCATCACCCGCTTGTCGCCGAGCAGCTCGGACGAGCTTCCCGACCAGGCGATGCGGCCCTTCTCGATGATGTAATGCCGGTCGGCGATGTGAACCATGTCGTTGACGTTCTTGTCGATCACCAGGATCGCCTGCCCGTCCGCCTTGAGCCGCGCGAGGCACGCCCAGATCTCCTTGCGGGCGAGCGGCGCCAGGCCTTCGGTGGCCTCGTCGAGGATCAACAGCCGCGGATTGGTCATCAACGCGCGCCCGATCGCGACCATCTGCTGCTCGCCGCCGGAAATCTTGTTGCCCATGCTGGCGCTGCGCGCCTCGATCTCGGGGAACATTCGGTAGATCCTTTCGATCGTCCACGGATCGTCGCGTTCGAGAAAGTTGGACTGGGTGGCGACCAGGTTCTCGCGCACCGAGAGATTCGGAAACACCTGGCGGCCCTCGGGCACGAGGCCGACGCCGGCCCGGGCGATGCGGTGGGACGGCAGGTCGTGGATCGGCGCGCCGTCGAAGGTGATTTGCCCGGCGCGGATGCGCACCATGCCCATGATCGAATGGACGGTCGTCGTCTTGCCCATGCCGTTGCGCCCCATCAGGGTCACGCACTCGCCGGCGCCAACCTCGAGATCGACGCCGAACAGCGCCTGGCTGGTGCCGTAGAACGCCTCGACGCCTTCAACCCTCAGCATGGTCCGACACCTCGTCGCCCAGATAGGCCTTGCGGACCGCGTCGTCGGCGCGGATCGTTTGCGGCGGTCCGGATGCGATGATCCGCCCATAGACGAGCACGGTGATGCGGTCGGCCAGCGCGAACACCGCGTCCATGTCGTGCTCGATCAGGAGGATGGCGTGGTCGTCCTTCAGCGACCGAATGATCTCCACCATGCGCGCCGTTTCCTCGCGCCCCATGCCGGCCGTGGGCTCATCGAGCAGCAGCGCGCTCGGCCCCGCCGCCAGCGCCATGGCGATCTCGAGCTGGCGGCGCTCGCCGTGGGAAATCTTGCCGGCGTTGTCGTCCCGGCGCCCGTCGAGCCCGACCCGCGCGAGCGCGTCCATGGCCCGGTCGACCAGCACCGGATCGGTCCGCGCCGGCCGCCAGAACCTGTAGGAATGGCCGTCCTGCGCCTGCACCGCGAGCGCCACGTTGTCGACCACCGACATGTCGTGGAAGATGCTGGTGATCTGGAACGACCGGGCCAGACCAAGACGCGCGCGCTCGTAGGTCGGCAAATCGGTGATCTCCCGTCCGGCGAACCGGATCACGCCCGAATCGGGCTGAAGCGCGCCGCTGATCTGCGCGATCAGAGTCGTCTTCCCGGCACCGTTGGGTCCGATGACCGCGTGAATCTCGCCGCCGCGGACCTCCAGGTCGACGCCGTCCGTGGCGACGATGCCGCCGAAGGTCTTGCGCAGACCCGAAACCGAGATCAACGGCTCAGCGTTGTGCATTTGCTAGCCGCGATAAGAGCCCGTCGATGCCGCCCCGGCCGAACAGCACAACCAGGATCAACACCGGCCCGAAGATAATCTGCCAGTAGATCGTCAACGCCGACAGGAGCTCCTCGAGAACCAGGAAGACCACGGTCCCGAGGACCGGCCCGAACAGGCTCCCGGCGCCGCCGAGCACGACCATGAAGATGAGCTCGCCGGACCGCGTCCAGTCTATCATGTCGGGGCTGATGAACCCGGTGAAGTTGCCGAGCAGCGCCCCGGCAAGCCCGCAAAGCGCGCCCGCGATCACGTAGCAGGTCAACCGGTAACGAAAGGTGTTGAAGCCGATCGCCTGCATGCGGTCGTCGTTGCTCTTGCTCCCCTGGATGACCCTGCCGAAGCGCGAGGCAACGATCCGCTTCACCAGATAGAGCGCCGCCACCAGGCAAACCAGGATCAGGTAATAGAGCGCCAGCGGTTCCTCGATGTCGATGAGGCCGGCGAACTCGCTCTTGGTGTCGATCACCAGACCATCGTCACCGCCGTACTCCTCGATGCTGACGAAGGTGAAGAAGACCATCTGCCCGAACGCCAGCGTGATCATGATGAAATAGACGCCCCGGGTGCGCAGGCAGATGGCGCCGGTGATCAGCGCGAACAACGCCGAGACGCCCACCGCCAGCGGGATCTGAAGGAAGCCGCTGTATTCGCCGTAGTAGGCCGGGATGCCGACGGCGTAGGCGCCGATGCCGATGAACGCGGCGTGGCCGAAGCTGATCATGCCGCCGAAGCCGAGGATGAGGTTGAGGCTGACCGCGGCGATGGCGAGGCACATCATCCGCATGGTGATGTCGAGGATGTACGGCTGGCCGGTCACGCCGGTGAACACCGGCATCAGCGCGAACCCGGCCAATCCCGCAAACATCACCCCGTTTCGCAAACTCGGCAACCGTATCGGCATGGCTCAGCGGACCTTGGGCTGGAACAGGCCCTGGGGCCGGAAATAGAGGATCACCGCCATCAGGATGTAGATCAGCATCGCCGACAGCGCCGGCGCGGCGGTCTCGGCGTTCTGGTCGGAAAGGAACAGCTTCATCAGGTCGTCGAGGTAGGAGCGGCCCATGGTGTCGATCATGCCGATCAGGATGGCGGCGACGAAGGCGCCGCGGATCGATCCGATACCGCCGATGATGATGACCACGAGCGCGACGATCAGGATACCGTTGCCCATGCCGATGTTGGCCTCGGTGATCGGCGCGATCATCAGCCCGGCGAGCCCGGCAAGGACCGCGCCGCCCGCGAAGACGAGGGTGAACAGCTTGTTGACGTCGACTCCGAGCGCCCCCAGCATTCGGCGGTTCGCGGCGCCCGCGCGGATCAACATGCCGGCGCGGGTGCGGGTCACCACGTAGCCCAGCCCCGCCGCCACCGCGAGCCCGACGGAGATGATCAGCAAGCGATAGGTGGGGATCTCGATCCCCGGAAGGATCGTCACCCGGCCGTCGAGAAAGCCGGGCAGCGCGATGGCGATGCCCTCGGGTCCCCAGACCAGGTGGACCAGCGCGTCGAAGAACAGGATCAATCCGAAGGTGGCGAGGACGTGATCGAGGTGGTCGCGCGCGTACAGTGGCCGCACCACCACCATCTCGACCGCGAGCCCGACCATAAACGTGAGCGGCAACGCCGCCAGCGCACCGATAAGGAAGGAGCCCGTCCACTCCGCCACGGTGGCGCAGAAATAGGCGCCGGCCATGTAAAGCGACCCATGGGCCAGGTTGACGAAATCCATGATCCCGAAGATCAGCGTCAACCCGGCAGCGAGCAGGAACAGCAGGACTCCCAACTGAACCCCGTTGAGCAGCTGGGTGACCAGGAGGGTCCAATCCATGTCCCGAATCGCCTAACGCCGGATTCCGAGTCCGATAAGGCTAACGCCGGATTCCGCACCCGATAAGGAAGGGATGGCGGAAACGCCAAAACGTTTCCGCCATCCGGTTCGCGATCCTCGACGCGCTAGAGCTTGCACTCCTTGGCGTAGACGTCCTGATGGTTGGTGTAGACCGTATCGGTGATGCTGGTCGTCCACACGCCGTCCGCATCGACCACGACCTCGCGCAGGTAGAAGTTCTGGATCGGCATGTGGTTGTTGCCGTACGTGTACTTGCCGCGCACCGACGGGTAATCGGCCTTCATCATGGCGGCGCGCATGCCGTCCATATCGTCGAGGTTGCCGCCCACCGCCTCGACCGCGCTCTTGATGAAGAAGATCGTGTCGTAGCTTTGCGCCGCATAGAACGACGGATAGCGGCCGTACTTGGCCTTGAAGCCGGAGACGAACTTCTTGTTCTGCGGGGTGTCGAGGTCGGGCGCCCAGAACTGGGTCATGAACGAGCCCAACACGCCCTTCATGCCGGCCTTCTGGAACTTCGGCAGGCTCAGCGAATCGATGGTGTAGACCGAGTAAAGCGGCAACGTCTCGCTCAGGCCCGCCTGCATGTACTGCTTGATGAAGGCGCCGCCGGCCTTGCCCGGATAGAAGACGAAGAGGCCGTCGGCGCCCGAGGCCTTGGCCTTGGCCAGCTCGGCCGAGAAGTCGAGCTGCGCGTCCTTGCCCCACTTGGTCATGTCCTTGCCGACGATCTTGCCCTTGAAGGTGCGCTCGACCCCGGCGACCATGTTCTTGCCGGCGGCGTAGTTGGGCGACATGACGTAGAGCGACTTGACGCCCTTCTTGTTCAGCACCTCGCCGAGCGCCATCGGCGTCTGGTCGTTCTGCCACGAGGTGGAGAAGAAGTTCTTGTGGCAGTCCTTGCCCGCGAGCTGCGACGGCCCGGCGTTGGAGCTGATCAGGAACTTGCCCGCCTTCAGCGCCGAGTTGCGCGACGCCAGCAGCACGTGCGACCAGATGTAGCCGGCGACGAAGTCGACGTCGTCCTGCTTGACCAGCTTGTCGGTCTTCTGCTTGCCGATCTCGGGCTTGAAGCCGTCGTCCTCGATGATGAGCTCGACGTCGAGCCCGGCCATCTTGCCGCCGATGTGCTCGACCGCGAGGTTGACGGCGTCGACCATATCGCGGCCGATGACGCCGGCCGGCGTCGTCAGCGTGGTGACGAAGCCGATCTTCACCGTCTCCGCCGCAAATGACGGCGCCGCCATTAACGCCGCCGCCACGGCCATAGGAACGATACGGAATTTCATGCTTTCCCTCCCTAAAAGCGCGCCCCGGAAGAACTCATGCGTGGCGCGATTACCGGATCGGTAACCCGGCTCGGCTTGATTTTACCGGCCGATTCCGGGCCCGTGGATAGCTGCTCAAATTTTACGCAAAGTCACAATTGTTGTGACCTTGCTGCGTTCAAGCGCCACGCAGGCCAAATCTTATATCGACCAAAACGTGGCCGCAGGGGCGGCGGCCCGCGCTTGCGGGCTGCGGATTTCAAACTGATCCAATCACTTTGAAATCCGGTACAGTTCGTATCCGGCGCCCCCTGCGGCGCGCCTTCATGGCGTTCGTGACTGTCATACCCCGATTCAGGGGATCGGCGCAATAAACCCCGGGCCGCCATTCCGTCGCCCCGGTCAGGGACCGCCGCACGGCCGTATCGGCGACACCGACCGCACCCGCGGGCGGCGGCGGCGATTTCCAACCCGGCGCGATTGGTGCTATTGAGTCCGCGCCATCGAACGAGCCGGCCCGAGCCGTCAGGGGAACGACCATGGCCCATCGACCCGCCTCCCAAGCCCTGTCCCGATTCACCGTCCTCGATCTGACGCGCGTGCGCTCGGGGCCGACCGCGGTGCGCCAGCTCGCGGACTGGGGCGCCAACGTCATCAAGGTCGAGATACCCGAGCATCTCGAGGCCGACGGCGCGCTCGGCGCCCCGCGCCACAGCTCCGACTTCCAGAACCTGCATCGCAACAAGCGGAGCATCACGCTCGATTTGAAGGACCCCAGGGGCGTCGCCGTGCTCAAGCGCCTGGCCGAGCGATGCGACGTGGTGGTCGAGAACTTCCGGCCCGAGGTCAAGCACCGGCTGGGCGTCGACTACGAGACGCTCGGCGCGGTCAACCCCGGCCTCGTCTACGCCAGCATCTCGGGCTTCGGCCAGGACGGCCCGTACCGCGAGCGGCCGGGCTTCGACCAGATCGCCCAGGGGATGGGCGGCCTGATGTCGATCACCGGGCTGCCGGGCCAGGGGCCGGTCCGGGTCGGCATTCCCGTCGCCGACCTGTGCGCCGGGCTGTTCTGCGCGCTCGGCGTCCTGACCGCGTTGCTCGAGCGCGAGCAATCGGGCAAGGGCCAATGGGTCCAATCCACGCTTCTCGAGGCGCAGGTGTTCATGCTCGACTTCCAGGCGGTCAGGTGGCTGGTCGATGGCGAGGTTCCGGGGCAGGCGGGCAACAACCATCCGACGAGCACGCCGACGGGCGTCTACGAGACGCGCGACGGGCACATCAACATCGGCGTCGCGGGCGAGCGCATCTGGCGGCGGTTTTGCGACGCCATCGAGGCCAAGGACCTGCTCGATACCCCCGAATACGGGACCAACGCCGGCCGATTGAAGCACCGCGACCGGCTCAACGCCGAGATCAACCGCCGCCTCCAACGCCACGACAGCAAGACCTGGCTGGAGCGCTTCCACCGGGCCAGCGTGCCGTGCGGCGAGATCAATTCGATCGACGAGGTCTTCGCCGACCCGCAGGTCGAGCACCTGGGCATCGCGCAGACGGTCGACTCGCCGGCGCTCGGGCGCATCGCGCTGGTCGGCCAGCCGGTGACGCTGAGCCGGACGCCGTGCACGATCGAGACGCCGCCGCCCGAGCGCGGCGAGCACACCGACGAGGTGCTCGGCGAGTTCGGCTACAGCGGCGACGAGATCGCCGAGCTCAGGCGATGCAACGTGATCTGACCGCGCGGCGGGACGGCCCGCGCGATCGCCAATTCCTGACGGAGGACGAGATGGCGACCGACAAGATGCTCGCCGAGACCGACGGCGCGGTCGGCCGGATGATCTTCAACAATCCGGAAAGGCACAACGCGGTGTCGCTCGACATGTGGGAAGCCGCGGAACGCATCCTCGCCGGCTTCGCGGCCAGCGACGAGATCCGCGTCATCGTCATCACCGGCGCCGGCGGCAAGGCGTTCGTTTCCGGCGCCGACATCTCGAAGTTCGAGGACGAGCGCGCGACCGCCGAGGCGATCGCGCGGTACAACGCGACGACGGCGCGGGTCTACGACGCGCTCCACAAGATGCCGAAGCCGACGATCGCCATGATCCGCGGCCACTGTATCGGCGGCGGGCTGGCGCTGGCGGCGTGCTGCGACCTGCGCATCTGTTCGGACAACGCCCGCTTCGGCCTTCCCGCGGCGCGGCTCGGCCTCGGCTATCCGTTCGCCGGGCTGCGCCGTCTCGTCGACGTCGTCGGCTTCGCCTTCGCCAAGGAGATCTGCTTCACCGCGCGCCGTTTCGACGCCGGCGAGGCGGCGGCGATGGGGTTCGTCAACCGGGTCGCGCCCGAGGCCGAGCTCGACGCGGTGGTCGCCGACTACGCCGAAAGCATCGCCGGCAACGCGCCGCTCACCGTGGCGGCGATGAAGCGGATCTTCGGCGAGATCGCGAAGGACCCGGCCGGGCGCGACCTCGAGACGTGCGAACGGCTGGTCGCGGCGTGCTTCGCGAGCGACGACTACGTCGAGGGTCGCCGGGCGTTCATGGACAAGCGCAAGCCGGTCTTCGCCGGCCGCTGAACGAACCCGCGGCGCGGCGGCCGCTGTCACGACGTTGTGTTGCTTGCACGGTTGGAACCCGGCCGGCCACGCCCTATGATCGCGCCATGGCACGACTCATCGCCGCGCTCGTCGCGCTGACGATCGTATCGGCCGCCGAGGCGCGGCAGAACGATTCGCGTCTCGACGCGCTGTTCGAGCGCCTCGCCGCCGCCGACGATTTCGCCGACGCGAGGTCGATCGAGGCCTCGATCTGGAGCATCTGGACCGAGGCCGGAGACGACGCGCTCGACGAGCACATGGCGCGCGGCGTCATGGCGATGAATCACCGCAATTTCGACGTTGCGCTCGAAAGCTTCAACGCCATCGTCGCGGCCGACCCCGACTTCGCCGAGGGCTGGAACAAGCGCGCGACGCTCTATTTCCTGATGGGCCGCTATGACGACTCGATCCGCGACGTCGAGCGCACGCTGGCGCTCGAGCCGCGCCATTTCGGCGCGCTGTCGGGCATGGGGCTGATCGTCACCGAGTTCGACGACGCCAAGGCCGCGCTCGCGTGGTTCGAGCAGGCGCTCGAGGTCAACCCGCACATGCCGTTCGTCGCGCTGCGCGTGCGCATCCTCCACGAGATGCTCGGCGGCAAGCAGATCTAGAGCGAGAAAATCTTGGCGCCGTCAGCGCTGCGGCGCCCTACTGGTCCTTCGAGTCGTCGCCGACCCAGGCGATGCGGAGCGTGTTGGTCGAACCCGGGGTGCCGAACGGCACGCCCGCGGTGATGACGACGCGGTCGCCGGCCCGGGCGAAGTCCTCGTCACGCGCGACGGCGCACGCCTTGTCCACCATGTCGACGAAGTCGGTCGCGTCGGCGGTCTGAACGCTGTGCACGCCCCAGACCATGGCGAGGCGGCGGGCGGTTCGGAGGTTCGGCGTGAGCCCCAGGATCGGCACCTCGGGCCGCTCGCGCGCCGCCCGCATCGTCGTCGAGCCCGACATCGAGTAGGTGCAGATCGCCGCGGCGTGGATGGTGTGCGCCACCTGCGCCGCGGCGAGCGTGATCGCGTCGGCGGCGGTTTCCTCGGGGCTCGCCTCTTGCGCGGCGAGGAACTTGCGAAAGCGCGGATCGCCTTCGACGCTGCGGATGATTCGGTCCATCATCTCCACCGCCTCGACCGGGTGCGCGCCCACGGCCGATTCGGCCGACAGCATCAGCGCGTCGGCGCCGTCGTAGACCGCGGTGGCGACGTCCGAGGCCTCGGCGCGCGTCGGCACCGCGGCCACGACCATCGATTCGAGCATCTGGGTCGCCACCACCACCGGCTTGCCCGCCTTCCGCGCCAGGCTCACGATCTCTTTCTGCAGCGCGGGCACCCGCTCGGGCGCAATCTCGACGCCGAGGTCGCCGCGCGCCACCATGATGCCGTCGGCGAGGTCGATGATCTCGTCGAGGTGGTCGATCGCGGCGGGCTTTTCGAGCTTCGCCATCACCGCGGCGCGCCCGGCCACGAGCTTGCGCGGCTCGGCCACGTCCTCGGGGCGCTGGATGAAGGAAAGCGCCACCCAATCGACGCCGAGGTCGAGGCCGAATTGAAGGTCGCGGCGGTCTTTCTCGGTCAGCGCGGCGATCGGCAGCGTCACGCCCGGCAGGTTGACCCCCTTGTTGTCGGAGAGCGTGCCGCCGGCCACCACCACGGTCTCGGCGCTGTCCTTGCGGGCGCGCTCGACGCGCAGGCGGACGCGCCCGTCGTCGAGCAGCAGCTCGGTTCCGGCGCCGAGGGCGGCGAACACCTCGGGGTGCGGCAGGCTGACCCGCTTGCCGTCGCCGGGCTTGTCGGCAAGGTCGAGACGAAACCGCTGGCCCTCGGCCAGCTCGATGCTGCCGTGCGCGAACCGGCCGATCCGCAGCTTTGGGCCCTGGAGGTCGAGGAGGACGCAGACCGGGCGCCCGGTCTCGACTTCGAGCGCGCGGATAATGTCGTAGCGCGCCTTGTGCTCGGCGTGATCGCCGTGGCTCAGGTTGAGGCGGAAGACGTCGGCGCCGGCCTCGAACAACGCGCGGATCACCTCGGCGGTCGAGCTCGCCGGCCCGAGCGTCGCGACGATCTTGGCGTTGCGGTGTCGGCGCATGGATTTTCCTTTGATTGCATCAGCTTAACGCGCGGGCGCGCGCCGCGCCAGCGGTTATGCCGACGGCGTCGCCACGATCGCGCGGAAATCGTTGACGTTGGTGAGCGTCGGGCCGGTGATGACGAGGTCGCCGAGGGCGGCGAAAAAACCGTAGGCGTCGTTGTCGGCGAGCCGGGCGCGGGCGTCGAGCCCCGCGGCCTTCGCGCGCGCCAGCGTATCGGGCGTAATCACCGCCCCGGCGTTGTCCTCGCTGCCGTCGATGCCGTCGGTGTCGCAGGCGATGGCGTGGATGCCGGGCACGCCGTCGAGCGCGATCGCCAGCGACAGCAGGTACTCGGCGTTGCGCCCGCCGCGTCCCCGGCCGCGGACCGTCACCGTCGTCTCGCCGCCCGAGAGAATCGCGCAAGGAGCGTTGGCCCGGCGGGCGATCACCGCGTGCGCGCGCCCCAGCACCCGCGCCTCGCCTTCGAGGCTGTCGCCGAGGATGCGCGGCGCGAACCCCGCCTCCCGCGCGCATGCGGCGGGAGGCCGGGTTC
>JACZUY010000018.1 GCA_022572945.1 Pseudomonadota bacterium | reverse complement strand
CGCGCTGTACGGCACATCGGACGAGTCCGTAGCGACGGTGACCGACATCGGGCTGGCTACCGCCGGTGGGCGAGGCGAGGGGTTGATCCTGGCTCGCTTCGATGACTTCGCAGTCGTGGGACGGTTGATCGTCCTGCCGGTCGACGATGCGTTCGTGTGGTCCGAGACGCCGTCTTTCAACTACATCGACGATTTCGTACACGCCAAGCTTCGCACGCTGCACATGCAATCGTCGGAGGTTTGCAGCGATCAGGTCTTTGTCCGGCGCGTTTTCGTCGATATCGTCGGACTGCTGCCCACCGCGGCTGAGTACGAACGTTTCGTAGGCGACGAATTCCCGGACAAGCGCGCCCGCCTGATCGACGACCTTCTGGAACGACCGGAGTTTCCCGAGCTGTGGGCCATGAAATGGGCGGAGCTGCTGCGCATCGAGTCGGGCTCACGACGTATCAGCCACAAGGCGATGTACCTCTACAGCGAGTGGATCAAGTCGTCGATCCTGCGCGGCGTGCCCATGGATCGGATGGTTCGCGAGTTGCTCGGGGCCCAAGGCGGCAACTTTCGCAACCCGCCGGCCAACTTCTACCTGGTGGACACCAGCCCGACGCAAATGGCTGAGAACGTCGCCCAGGTGTTCATGGGCATTCGCATCAAGTGCGCCCAATGTCACAACCATCCGTTCGAGCGCTGGACGCAGGACGACTACTATAGCTTCGCCGCCTTCTTCGCCCAGGTAGGCACCAAGACCAGTGACGATCCGCGCGAATCGATCGTGTTCAACAGCGGTTCGGGCGAGGTCCAACATCTAAGCACCGGCCGGGTCATGCCGCCGAAGTTCCTGGGCGGCCAGATTCCAGCCATTCCGGGGGGTGGTGACCGGCGCAAGGTCTTGTCCGAGTGGCTGACTGGCCCCGAAAACCCCTATTTTGCACCTAGTTTCGTCGATCGCGTGTGGGCCCATTTCATGGGCCGAGGATTGGTCGAGCCGCCCGACGACGTGCGGGTGAGCAACCCGCCATCGCATCCAGCCCTGCGGGCTCGCTTGGCTCGCGAGCTCATCGAATCCAACTACGACCTGCGCGCCTTGGTACGCACGATCGCGAATTCGCGCACCTACCAACTCTCCACCCACACCAATCCGACCAACGCCGGCGATAGGCAAAACCTGTCCCACGCCATCGTGCGCCGCTTGCCCGCCGAAACGCTGCTCGACGCGGCGCTGCGGCGTCGCGACAAGACGACCCGCAGTGCTGAGGGCAACGCCGGCGGCGGCGCTGTGGTGGTGATGGATGTTCACACCGGCGCGGTTCTGGCAGCGGCCTCGGCCCCGCGGTTCGATCCCAACATTATCGCCCGCGGTGACGAGAAGCAGATCGACCGCATGTTTACCGATCGTCGCCGGCCGATGTTCGATCGGGTCGCACAAATGGCGCTGCCGCCGGGCTCGGTGTTCAAAACGCTCTCGGCCGTCGCGCTGTTGGAAACGGGCACCGTTGAGGCCGATCGGGTGTTTCGATGTCGCGGTTATTTGCACGAGCCGGATCGCTTTCGCTGCTTGCTTTACCGCCGGCGCGGCGTGGGGCATAACGACGTTTCGCTCACGGATGCCCTGGCCCGAAGTTGCAACGTGTATTTCTTTCATTTCGCCGGCGAGATGGGCGCGCACGTCGTCGTCGAAGCCGCGCAGGAACAGGGGCCCGCGATAGAGCTGCGCGACCCGCGAGCCGAGGCCGTGGAAGATACCGGCGAACTCGACCGCGATATAGCCGCCGCCGACGACGACCACGCGTTCGGGCAGCGAATCGAGGAAGAACGCCTCGTTCGAGGTGATCGCGTGCTCGGCCCCGGGGAACTCGGGCACCACCGGCCAGCCGCCGGTGGCGACGAGGATGTGCCCGGCGCGATGGCGGTCGTCGCCGACCGCGACCGTATGGGCGTCGGCGAGCCGCGCGTGGTCGTCGATGATCGCGACGCCGCTGTCCTCGAGCATCCGCCGGTAGACGCCGTTGAGCCGCGCGATCTCGTCGTTCTTGTTGGCGATCAGCCGCGGCCAGTCGAAGCGGCGCTCGCCGACCGACCAGCCGAAGCCTTGGGCGTCCTCGAAGTCGTCCGCGAAGTGCGCGGCGTAGACCAGGAGCTTCTTGGGCACGCAGCCGACGTTGACGCAGGTGCCGCCGAGGTAGCGCTCCTCGGCGACCGCGACACGCGCGCCATAGCCCGCCGCGATGCGCGCCGCGCGCACCCCGCCCGAGCCGCCGCCGATGACGAAGAAGTCGTAGTCGTAATCAGCCATCGCCCAGACCTCAGCTATCAGCTATCAACGATCGGGGACAGCTTAGCGCGGCGTCGCCCGGCCGGATAGCCGTGGGCCGGCCGCCAAACGCCAGTGGCTCTTGTGCGTCGTGGTCCACGAGGCGATCAAACACCGGTGCGGTCGGCGGCGGTCGCGCAACGGAGCTTCGTCGCCGGCGCAGGTCCGGCATTGGGCGGGCTCGAACGACATCTGGCGGGATTCTTCTATAAATGGATGATTCCCATTTGGAATTGGCGTCTGATGAGCGCCACGTGCGAAATCGGCATGTCGCGCTAATGCTTGCTAGCTCGCCGGCTTCGGGAGAATATGTATAATACCGACAGAGACCGCTCCACCCAGCCAGTGGTGTTGTACGTTTGAGGTGTTGCACGTTTGAGCCAAAGGGGAGGAACGCATGGCCGACCAACATGCTCTACAAACGGCGATGCACCAGAATTACACGGCCTTCAAGGCAATTTTGCCCGAGCTTATGAAGACGCACGCGGGAATGTTCGCGCTTATGCGCGACGGGCAGATCGTGCAGTTCTTCAATAGTGACGCCGGTGCTATGGCCTATGGAGACGAATCGTTCGAAGACGGTGTTTTTTCAATCCTGGAGATCAGCGATCAGCTCGTCGAGCCGGAGTTGCCCGAAGCCACCCCGTCCGAGGCTTCCGCGGACAGACCGGGCGAAGTAAGCGACCGTCCGGAGCCCGCAGCGCCAGAGATAATCGTCCCGCGGGCGATCGTCTTCGCCTCGCAAAAGGGCGGCGCGGGCAAGACCACCCTGTGTGGCCACGTCGCGGTCCAGGCCGAACTCGCCGGGGCGGGGCCGGTCGCCTTGGTCGATACCGACCCCCAGGGCAGTCTCGCCGAGTGGTGGAACTCGCGCGAGGCGGAAACACCGCTCTTCGTGAAGACTCACTTCGCCGACCTGGGGAGGGACCTGAACGCGCTCGGCGAGAGAAATATCAAGCTTGTCTTCATCGACACGCCCCCGGCGGTCACCGATACCATCAGGGAGGTCGTCGGGTACGCCGACCTGGTCGTCATCCCGACGCGGCCGAGCCCACACGACCTGCGCGCCGTGGGTGCGACCGTCGATATCGTCGAAGACCAGAACAAGCAGATGATCTTCGCCGTCAACGCCGCCACCGCCCGCGCGCGCATCACCGGCGAGTCCGCGGTTGCGCTGTCGCAGCACGGCACCGTCGCGCCGGTGACCATCCACCAGCGGGTCGATTTCGCCACCAGTATGATCGACGGCCGCACGGTCATGGAGATGAACCCGGAATCGCGTTCGGCCCAGGAGATCATTGGGCTGTGGGAATACATCGCGACGCAGCTGGCAAAAGTCGAGCGCCGGGTGCCGGAACGCCGGGTCGAATCGCGCCCATACGAGGGGACCGAGCAGCGCCAGGTCGACCGCGGGCCCGCCTTTGGTCGGCGGGTCGGAGCGCGCACCTTCGGCAAGCGAGTCGCCAGATAGGGTTCGGACCTCGAGAGTAGCGGCCGCCATGACAGAACGCGATTCAACCCGCGGGGAGAGCCCCCTCTTTGCCCGGAAAGGCGAAGCGATACCGGCGCCCGCCGTCGCTTTCGTGAGCTTGAGACAATTGCAAGGAAAGCCCGACGAGCGGGGGGGAGAGCCCGATCGCCGGGCGCAACAGCACGATGGGGGACCGGTCGATGGGCCCGAGCGCCACGGGCCGGATTACGGCGGTCGGCGCCATTTTACCCCATCGAGCGGACTTGCCTTCGATCAGCAGTTCGTGCCTTGGGAGCTTCCTGACGGCGAGTCCGGCGCGTCGGAGGAAACCGCGACGGCGCCTAAGGCGAAAAGGCCCGTGTCGTCCATGTCGTCCATGTCGTCTCTGATCCACCGGCACGGCGTCGGCGAATTACGGCCCGCTTCACCGACGTCCGAACCCGCTCTTGCTCCCGAGCGGGTCGCCGCGACGGCATCGCCGGCCACGCCGGCCCCCGCGCGCAAGCCCCCCCTCATCGACCCGCGGCGCGCGCTCTCGACGCCGGCCTCGCCTGTGCCGCCGCCACCGCTGGAATCGCCGGCCACGCCGACCCGGCTGCCGGAGAGCGAGGAACCGCCGCGCGAGACGCGTAAGCGCAAGCGCAAGAAGGTCACGGTCCGGCTCGAACGCGAGCAATACGCGCGGATCAAGGAGTTGGCCAAGCGCTCCGGGGGCACCCAACAGAGCGTCATGGCGGCGGCGGTCGCGGCCTACCTGAACGAAACCCCCTAAGACGGACGCTCCACGTCGTTCGCCCGGCCCGCGAAATGATGGGGGCGGGATGCACGCCCTTGGCAGTCAGCTTGGGCTGAAAGCTGAAAACTGAAAGCTGACGGCTCGTTACCGGTCCACGCCGCCCATGCACAGGTACTTGACCTCGAGGTACTCGTCGAGGCCGTGGTGCGCGCCCTCGCGCCCGACGCCCGATTCCTTCATGCCGCCGAACGGCGCGACCTCGGTCGAGATGATGCCCTCGTTGATGCCGACGATGCCGTACTCCAGCGCTTCGGCGACGCGCCAGATGCGGCCGATGTCGCGGCTGTAGAAATAGGCGCAGAGACCGAACTCGGTGTCGTTGGCGAGCTCGATCGCCTCCGCCTCGGTCGAGAACTTGAACAACGGCGCGACCGGGCCGAAGGTCTCCTCGCGGGCGACTTTCATCTGGGTATCGACGTCGGCGAGCACGGTGGGCTCGAAGAAGCTGCCGCCGAGCTCGTGGCGCTTGCCGCCGGTGAGCGTGCGCGCGCCCTTGGCGAGCGCATCCTCGATATGGTCCTCGACCTTCGCGACCGCGTTCATGTCGATCAGGGGGCCCTGATCGGTCTCGCCCTTGAGCCCGTCGCCGACGACGAGCTTGGCCGCGGCTTTCGAGAACTTCTCGGCGAAGTCGTCGTAAACGCTGTCCTGCACCAAAAAGCGGTTGGCGCAGACGCAGGTCTGGCCCGTGTTGCGGTATTTCGACGCCATCGCCCCGTTCACCGCCGCGTCGATCTCGGCGTCGTCGAAGACGATGAACGGCGCGTTGCCGCCGAGCTCCATCGAGACCTTCTTCACCGTCCGCGCCGATTGCTCCATCAGCTGCTTGCCGACCTCGGTCGAGCCGGTGAAGGTGATCTTGCGCACGGTCGGATTGCTCGTCATCTCGCCGCCGATCCCCGATGCCGCGCCGGTGACGACGTTGAACACGCCGGCGGGCAGCCCCGCGCGCTCGGCGAGCTCGGCCAGCGCCAGCGCCGAATACGGCGTCTGCGACGCCGGCTTGGAGACCACGGTGCAGCCCGCGGCGAGCGCCGGGCCGACCTTGCGCGTGATCATCGCCGAGGGGAAGTTCCACGGCGTGATCGAGGCGACGACGCCGACCGGCTCCTTGATGACGACGATGCGGCGGTCGGCGAAGGTCTGTGGGATAACGTCGCCGTAGGCGCGCTTGCCCTCCTCGGCGAACCACTCGATGAACGAGGCGGCGTAGGCGACCTCGCCGCGCGATTCGGCCAACGGCTTGCCCTGCTCGGCGGTCATCAGGACCGCCAGGTCCTCCTGGTTGGCCATCATCAGGTCGAACCAGCCGCGCAGGATCTGCGCCCGCTGCTTGGCGGTCCTGGCGCGCCACGCGGGGTACGCGCGGTTGGCCGCCTCGATCGCGCGGCGGGTCTCTTGCGCGCCCATCTTCGGCACGGCGCCGAGGATCTCGCCCGTCGCCGGGTTGTTGACCTCGATCGTCTCGCCCGAATCGGCGTCGGCCCAGGCGCCGTCGATATAGCATTGCTGGCGGAACAGGCTCTGATCCTGCAACTTCATGGCGCGTTCTCCCTAGGAATTGCCGCGGCGCGGCGTGACCGCCCGCGGCCGGCATCGACCTCGAGTCCCCACTATAGCCCGCGCATATCGACGTGTTAACAGCCTGATCGCCGGGCCGAAGCCGCGCCGACCCGCGCTACTCCACCGTCACCGATTTCGCCAGGTTGCGGGGCTGGTCGATGTCGGTGCCTCTGATGACGGCGACGTGGTAGGCGAGGAGCTGGACGGGTAAGGCGTAGAGGATCGGCGCGACGAACGGGTCCACCGTCGGCAGCTCGATGGTCGCCGTCACGGATTCGGGTCCGGCGGGACCAGGGGCGAGATTTGCTTGACGAGCGCGGGAATCGAACCCGTCACGGCGGCCCAAACCTCGTCGAGATCGACGTGGTCGTAAGCGTGAATCAGGATGTCACGCATGCCCGCGACTTCGCGCCACGGTACTTCGGGATGACGCGCCCGAAATTCCTTTGAAAGGCGTTTCGCCGCCTCGCCAATGATCCCGATTTGCCGGATGACGGCAGACTGGCGCATCAGATCACGCTCGAACACCTGTCTGTCGATCCCTTCGACAAAACTCTGCACCAGCTTGGCCGCTTCGAGAATGTCGAGCAGGGACGCCGCGTCACGCGGCGGCATAAATCACCTCAGCCGAGCCGAGGATCGCTTTGCGGCGGATGTAATTGCGGCTGCGCTCGATCCCCTTGCGGCTGACGAGATCGACCTTGCGCCCGAGCAAATCGGCAAGCTCGTCCTGGATGCGCACGTGGTCCATCAAGCTCCACGCAGCGCCCGCTTCGAACGTAACCAGCATGTCCACGTCGCTGTCGGGCTTGAAATCGCTCCGCAGCGCGGAACCGAACAGCGCCAATTCGGCGATCTTCCAGCGACGGCAAAACTCGGCGAGCCTTTCCGAAGCGATGTGTATCCGCGCTCTGGCCACGTCATTTCTCCCGGACGAGCGCCCAAGAATAGCACAAGCGCGACGGCCCCGCCCGCCCTACTCCACCGTCACCGACTTCGCCAAATTGCGGGGCTGGTCGATGTCGGTGCCTCGGATCACGGCGACGTGGTAGGCGAGGAGCTGGACCGGGATGGCGTAGAGGATCGGCGCGACGAAGGGGTCCACCGTCGGCAGCTCGATCACCGTCGCGGCGCGGTCGCCGAGTGCCGCGACGCCGGCGGCGTCGCTCAGGAACACCACGTGGGCGCCGCGGGCGATGACCTCCTCCATATTCGACGCGGTCTTTTCGAACAGCGAATCCGAGGGCGCGATGACGACCACCGGCACGCCCTCATCCACGAGCGCGATGGGGCCGTGCTTGAGCTCGCCCGCGGCGAAGCCCTCGGCGTGGATGTACGAGATCTCCTTGAGCTTGAGCGCGCCCTCGAGCGCGATGGCGAAGCCCGTGCCGCGGCCGATATAGATCACCGTCTCGGCCCTGGCGATTTCCCGCGCCAGCTCTTGTAGCCGCTCGTCGTGGTTGAGCACCTCGGCGGCGCGCGACGGCACCTCGGCGCGCGCCGCCGAGAGCCGCGCCTCCTCGTCGTGGGAGATCGCGTCGCGCGCCCGCGCGCACGCCAGCGTAAAGCACGCCAGCGCCACCAGCTGGGTGGTGAACGCCTTGGTTGAACACACGCCGATCTCGGGCCCGGCGAGCGTGCGCAGCACGATGTCGGACTCGCGCGCCATCGTGCTCTCGGCGACGTTCAGGAGCGAGGCGATATGCTGGCCCTGCTTACGGCAAAAGCGCAGCGCGGCGAGCGTGTCGGCGGTCTCGCCCGACTGCGAGATGAACAGCGCCAGCCCGCCCTCGGGCATCGGCGCGTCGCGGTAGCGGAACTCGGACGCGATGTCGATGTCGACCGGCACGCGCGCGATCTTCTCCAGCCAGTACCGGGCGATCAGCCCGGCGTAGTACGCGGTGCCGCACGCGGCGATCGTGATCTTGGGCAGCCGGCCCAGGTCGAAGGGCAGCTCGGGCAGCCGCACGTCGCCGCTTACCGGGTGGTAGAAGCTCGAGAGCGTGTCGCCGATCACGGTCGGCTGCTCGTAGATCTCCTTGAGCATGAAGTGGCCGTAGTTGCCCTTGCCGACGGCGGCGCCGGACTGCTCGGTGAGGTGAATCTCGCGCATCGCGACGCGGCCGGCGGCGTCGTGCACCACCGCCCCGTCGCGCGTGAGCGCGACCAGATCGCCTTCCTCGAGATAAGCGATGCGGCGGGTCAAGGGCGCCAGCGCCAACGCGTCGGAGCCCAGGAACATCTCGCCGTCGCCGTAGCCGATGGCGAGCGGGCTGCCGCGCCGCGCGCCGATGATCAGGCCGTCCTCGCCGGTGAACAGGATGCCGAGCGCGAAGGCGCCCTCGAGCCGTTCCAGCGCGGCTGCGGTCGCCTCGCGCGGCGGCATGCCGTCTTCGAGGTTGCGGGTGATGAGATGCGCCACCACCTCGGTGTCGGTGTCGGTTTCGAAGCGGCAGCCGGCCGCCGTCAGCTCGTCGCGCAGGCGCTGGAAGTTCTCGATGATGCCGTTGTGGACGATGGCGACACGGTCGGTGGCGTGGGGGTGCGCGTTCACCGTGGTCGGCGCGCCGTGGGTGGCCCAGCGGGTGTGGCCGATGCCGACGTTGCCTTCGAGCGGTTCGTTCTCGAGGACCGCTTCGAGACGCGCGATCTTGCCTTCCGAGCGCCGCCGCGCGATCTTCCCATTGGCGATGGTGGCGATGCCGGCGGAATCATAGCCGCGGTATTCGAGCCGCTTGAGCCCGTCGACCAGGAGCGGCGCCGCGGGGCCGTTGCCGATCACGCCGATGATGCCGCACATGGCGCCTTACCCCTTTCCCCGTTTACCCTTGGCCGCGCGCAGTCGCGCCGCCCAGCCGGCGCGGGTTGTCTGCGGCGCGCGGGTCAGCGCCAGCGCGTCGGCCGCGACGTCGCCGGTGATGACGCTCCCCGCCCCGACGACCGCGCCGTCGCCGACCTTCACCGGCGCCACCAGCGCGGTGTTCGAGCCGATGAACGCGCCGGCGCCGATGTCGGTGTGCGATTTGGTGAAGCCGTCGTAATTGCAGGTGATGGTGCCGGCGCCGACGTTGGCGCCCGCGCCGACGCGGGCGTCGCCGATATACGTCAGGTGATTGACCTTGGCGCCCGCCTCGATGACCGCGTTCTTGACCTCGACGAAGTTGCCGACGCGCGCGTCCACGCCGACCTCGGCGCCCGGCCTGAGCCGCGCGAACGGGCCGACCGCGGCGCCGTCGGCGAGCGTCGCGCCCTCGAGGTGCGAGAACGCGCGGATGCGCACGCCGTTGCCGACGCGCACGCCGGCACCGAAGACGACGTGCGGCTCGACCACCACGTCGCGGCCGAACGCGGTGTCGTAGGAGAGAGTGACGGTCGGGGGATCGAGCAGCGTGACCCCGCCGGCCATCGCCTTCGCGCGCAGACGGTCCTGCACCAGCGCCTCGGCGGCGGCGAGACCGGCGTGCGAATCGATGCCGATCAATTCGTCCGCCGCGCCCTCGACCACGGCGCAGCGCAGGCCGTCGGCGCGGGCGATGGCGACGATGTCGGTGAGGTAATACTCGCCCTTGGCGTTGTCGTTGCCGACGCGGTCGAGCAGGCCGAACAGCAGCGCGCCGTCGACCGCCATGGCGCCGGCGTTGCAAAGCGTCACCGCCTGCTCGCCGGCGGTCGCGTCGCGCGCCTCGACGATGTTCTCGAGCAACCCGTCGGCGGAGACGATCAGGCGGCCGTAGAGCGCGGGATCGGCCGGGCGCATGCCGAGCGCCACGATCGCCGGCTCGGGCGCTGTCCTACGCGCGGCAACCATCGCGCGCAGGGTCTTAGGCGTAATCAGCGGGTCGGCGCCGAACAGCACCAGCACGTCGCCGGTGAAGCCGGCGAGCGCCTCGCGCGCGCTGAGCACCGCGTGCCCGGTGCCGAGCGGCGCCTCCTGCAACACCGTCTCGGCGGGCGCCACCGCCTCGACGACATCGTCCATGCCGGGGCCGACGACGACGATGACGCGGTCGGCGGGGAGCGCGGCGAGCGCGTCGAGCACGTGCCCGATCATCGGCCGCCCGGCGATTGGGTGCAGCACCTTCGGCGTGTCGGACTTCATCCGCGTTGCCTCGCCGGCAGCGAGGACGATCGCGGCAATCTCGCGTTCAGCCATGGTCCAAGGCGTGCTCGAACGTCATCGGGAATCCGGCGCGACCTTGCCACAACCAGTGACTCCGCGCCAAGTCACGATTTGTTACCGGTTGTTGCGGGCCTGGGCGCCGCCGCGTAGCGAGGTGCGGGCGGCCTCGCTTGACAGTAAATTGAGCGCCGCCTTAAATGGCCGCTCTTACCCCGGTCCGGTGGCGGGATTCGGGCGCGTAGCTCAGCGGGAGAGCACCGTCTTCACACGGCGGGGGTCGCTGGTTCAATCCCAGCCGCGCCCACCATCGATCGCGGCAAAAGAACGCTCCGGGTGAGCGTTCTTCAGGACCGATCCGGCAGCGGCGTTTCATGCCGCCAAGCCATCAACGCTTACCTATGACTTGACGCTCCAGCGTCGCCTGCGCGCCGCTGCCCGCGGTCGGGCCTTGCGGCGGGGGGTCGGGCGGTGGATGATGCCGCCCGGGCCTCTCGGGCTTGGTGGGCCCGCGGGTCGGGGGCGCGTGGGGCGGGAGGCTCAATGTTCGGGTTCGAACCAGCCATGCTGGCGATCATCGCCGCCGCCGTGCTCGCCGGCGGCGTCGTCAAGGGCGTCACCGGCGTCGGCCTGCCGATCGTGTTCATCGCCATCATGCTCCACTTCCTGCACCCGCACGCGGTGCTGGCGCTGGCGATCGCGCCGATCATGGTCACCAACCTGTGGCAGGCGGCGGCGGCCGGCGACATGTGGGCGCCGGTCCGCCGCTTCTGGCCGATGGCCGCCTGCCTTCTGGTCAGCGTGTGGTTCAGCGCCCGGCTCGTCGTCGCCATGGAGCCGAGCGTGCTGTTCGGTGCGCTCGGTGTTTGCGTCGTCATCTTCTCGGCGGCCACCCTGGTCAGGCCGGGGCGCGGGCTCACGCCCGCGGCCGAGAGATGGCTGGGACCGCTGGCCGGGCTCGCGGGCGGGTTCCTCGGCGGAATATCGACCATCTGGGGCCCGCCGATGATGATGTTCTTCGTCATGCTGCGACTGCCGAAGGAGACCTTCGTCCGCACCGTCGGATTCCTCTGGTTCGCCGCCTCGATACCGCTGCTGACCGCCTACGTCGACATCGGCATCGTCACCGCCGAAACGCTCCCCGGGTCGCTCTTCGCGTGCGTGCCCGGGATGATCGGGCTGTGGATCGGCGCCCGCATCCGCCGCCGCATCGACCAGGAGACGTTTCGCCGCGTCATGCTGGTGGCGCTGTTCCTGATCGGCCTCAACCTGATCCGCCGCGCGGTCTTCTGACACCAGCGGTCGTTATGATCGACTCATAATGACCGCTGGCAAGCGCGACCGCGCGCCGCGCCTTGATGAGCGCGAAAGCCAAGGGCGCGGATGCGCCCGCCCGGCGACTGAGGGACATTAGGCGAGTCCATTCATGGGCTCGCCGGTATAAGGCCCCGGCGCGCGCCGCTACCCCGGCCTCGCCTGCGCCCTTCGGTGCGCCTGCCAGCTCTGGGCCTCGATGAAGACGCGGGTGATCTCGGGGAACGCCTGCTTGATGCGGCGCTCGATCTCGGAGATCGCCGCCTCGACCTGCGACGACGAAAGCGTGTCCGAGAAATCGAGGCTCACGGTGACGAGCACGTCCTCGGGCCCGAAATGCAGCGTCAGCAGCTCGTTGGCGCGGTCGATCCCCGGGCGCTGGGCGATGATCCGCTCGATGCCGGCGACGACCTCGGGCCGCGCCGCCTCGCCGATCAAGAGCCCCTTGCACTCGTAGGCGAGGATCGCGGCGGTCAGGGTCAGGATCACGCCGATGACGATCGACCCGGCGGCGTCCATCCACGCCAGATCGAGCGCCTCTCCGAGCGCGATCGCGGCGAAGGCGACGACGAGGCCGAGCATCGCCGCGCTGTCCTCGAACAGCACGGTGAAGATGGTCGGGTCCTTGCTGCGCCGGACGGCCTCGAGATAGCCCTGCGCCCCCTTCGACGCGCGGAACTCCGAGAACGCCACCCACCACGAGCCGGCCTCGAACAGAATCGCGAAGCCGAGCACGATGTAGTTGATATAGACATCTGTGACCGGCGCCGGGTGCAGCAGCTTCTGGACCCCCTCGTAGAACGAGAGCCCGGCGCCGACGGCGAAGACGAGCAGCGCGACGACGAACGCCCAGAAGTAGACCTCGCGGCCGTGGCCGAAGGGGTGCGCCTTGTCCGCCGGCCGGCGCGCGCGGCTGAGACCGAGAAGCAGCAGGCCCTGGTTGCCGGTATCGACCACCGAATGGATCGCCTCGCTGAACATCGCCGAGCTGCCGGTAGCCGCGGCGGCGGCGAACTTGGTGGCGGCGATCAGCGAATTCCCGGCGAGCGCGGCGTAGATCACCTTCTTCGACGAATGCGAGGCCATGCGGTCTCCGTGACAAAACCGGCGAAGACGCGGCCGCGCGGCCTAGAGCGCAATCTGAACGATTCCATTCGTTCGGATCACGCTTCAGCCCGCGCCTCCTTTGATCGCAACAAATGCGGGCCGCCGCTTATGCGGCGGAAGCCGGCGTGGCGATTGAACGCAGTTCACCTTTGACTGAAGCCAAAGGTGAACGAACAATGCTTTACGTCGCGTCGATCAGCGCCTGCAGGCGGTTGGGGTCGAGAATGTGCAGTGTCTTGAACCGGCGCTTGACCACGTTCGCCTCGATCAGCCGGCCCATCGCGCGGGCCACCGACTCGGGCGTGGTGCTGGCCCACACCGCGATCTCCTTGTGCGGCGGCAAGGTCTCGATGATCCGCCGCTTGGGGTTCATCGGATCGGGCTCGGAGAGTTCGAGAATCTTTTCGTACACCCGCTGCACGACCGTGGTCGAGCTCAGGCCGACGACGCGGCTGTTGAGTACGCGAATCGTCTTGACGATATGTTCCAGCATCCGCCGCGCGATGGCGGGGTGGTCGCGCATGAATTTGAGCAGGGTCTCGCCCGGCGCCACAGCGAGGACGCAGTCCTCGAGCGCATAGATCGACGCCGAGCGAGGCTCGCCGTCGATCGCCGAAAGCTCGCCGAAGACCTCGCCCACGCCGATGTCGACGAAGGCGACTTCCTGTCCCGACTCCGAATGGTCGACCACGCGGACGCTGCCCTCGACGACGAAGTAGACGTCGCCGCTGGGGTCGTCGCGGTCGAAGACCTTCTCGCCCTCGGCATAGCGGCGCCAACGGCAGAGCTTCTCCAACGCCTCGATGACTTTCCCGTTCTGGCCCCCAAGAAGCTCGTTGTCTTTCAGGCTCATCGAGGCGGTGGGCTTCAATTCTTCGGACATGATCCGTCTGCTCGGTTGATTCTCTTTGACTCGTAGGCGTGCGCACCGGGGAGCGCTGGTTGCGCCAAGGTTAACACGGAGCCACGGCCGTAGCGATTCACCGATTCGCCGCCGTTCCAACCAGTCGTTTCGGGCCGGCGGTCGAGCCGCCGCGCCGTCTTGCGCCGGCCGGCGGCAACACAATGCACAAACGATCTAGAGCGGTTTCAATGAACGCGGATTCATTTTGAGGATTCCCCTGCGGCTTGATTTGTGATTCGATTCTCTCTGGTCCAGAGAGGAGGGTTCGATGTCACGAAGCTACAGTACAGACCTTCGGGTTCGGGTGATCGAGTCGATTTCAGGAGGTCTTTCGAGGCGCCAGGCGGCGGCTCGTTTTGGGGTCGGGGTTTCGACGGCGGTGACGTGGTATCGGCGCTATCGCGAGACGGGTGAGGTTGCGGCGCGCAAGCAAGGTCAACCGGGCGGATCGAAGCTGGATGCCCATGAGGCTTTCATTTTGGCGTTGGTGAGGGAGCGGCCGGACATCAGCCTGGCGGAGATCGCCGAGCGCCTGGCCGAGAAGCAGGCTGTGTCGGTCTGTCCGGCGACGGTGTGGTATTTCTTTGACCGTCGCGCGATCAGCTTCAAAAAAAACCGCGCACGCCGCCGAGCAAGAGCGGCCTGATATCGTCGCCCGCCGCCAGGCTTGGTTCGACGCCCAGCCCGACCTTGATCCCGAGAAGCTCATCTTCATCGATGAGACCGGCGCCTCGACCAAGATGGCCCGCCTTCGGGGTCGAGCCAAGCGCGGCGAGCGCTGCCGGGCCGCCGTCCCCCACGGCCATTGGAAGACCACGACATTCACCGCCGGACTGCGCTTGGGAAGCCTGAGCGCACCCATGCTGCTCGACGGGCCGATGGACGGGGACGCCTTCCTCGCCTATGTCACCCACGTGCTGGCGCCCGAGCTGACACCCGGCGATATCGTCGTCATGGATAACCTGCCCGCCCACAAGGTTATCGGCGTGCGTCACGCCATCGAACAGGCCGGGGCAAGCCTGCTCTATCTCCCGCCCTATTCGCCGGACTTCAACCCCATCGAGATGGCCTTCTCCAAGCTCAAGGCGATCCTGAGGCAGGCCGCCGCGCGAACCATCGACGACCTCTGGGAGGTCATCGCTCAATCCCTCGACGAATTCACCCCCACGGAATGCCGAAACTATTTCACCGCCGCTGGATATGAACCGGTGTAAATTGAATCGGCTCTAGGAGCCGCGTGTATCCTCAAAACAGCGGGACGATGCGGTAGCGCACGAGCGCGTCGTCGACCGACCGATAGCTCGCCCGCTGCCACGCCTCGTAGGCGGTCTCGTAGGAATCGAAAATGCCGCAGACGTCGAGGTTCCCGGGCTCGGCGTAGACGTCGCTCGTGGGTTCGCGCAGCGCGCCGCCGTAGACCAGGAAGAGCTGTTGGGTGGTCTCCGTCATTTCGCCTTGCCCGCTGCGCCGCGACCGCTCTCACCACCGGCGCGCGGAAGACGGGGCGCGCCCCGCCAGCGTTGAACCGCCCGGCCCGCCGGGCTACGCTCGCCAGACCCCTGCTTGGTGCCCGCTCCGGGCGAAAGCGAGTTGCGATGGATGAGATAGCGCCGGACATCGAACGGCGGACCCGCCCGCGGCACCACGGCGATCCCTGGGACCTGTTCGGGATTTACGTCCGCAACTTCGCCTTCACCGTTCTCACGCTCGGCGTCTATCGGTTCTGGGCGAAGACGCACGTTCGTCGCTACCTGTGGAGCCACACGAGCTTCGAGGACGACCGGCTCGAGTACACGGGCACCGGCAAGGAGCTGTTTCTGGGAATCCTCATCGTGTTCGGCGTCCTCACCGTCGCGCTCGTGGCCTACACCGTGGCCTTCTCCCTGATCTGGCCCGACTGGTTCGACGACGCGGAACTGCAGGTGCTCTACAACACGCCGCTTATGATCGGCACGATCGTGCTCGTCGGCATCGCCCGGTTCCGCGCCCGCCGCTACCGGCTCAGCCGCACCTTGTGGCGCGGCATCCGGGGGGCGCAGACCGGATCGGCGATCGAGTACGGCTTTCGCGAGCTGGCGTATTGGCTTCTTACGGTCCTCACCCTGGGCTTCTATTGGCCGTACATGAGCGTCCGGCTCACCGGCTACAAGCTCAACAACACCTGGTTCGGCGACCGCCGCTTCGCGTTCGACGGCGTCGGCGACGCCCTGCTCGGCCGCTTCGCGCTGTGCTGGCTGCTGACGCTTCCGACCCTGGGGATGTGCTGGTTCTGGTACCGCGCGGCGACGCTGCGCTACGTCGCGTCGCGCACGCGTTACGAGGGTTTGCGGTTCGAGACCAACGTCGACGGCCGGTCGCTCATGTGGCTCGTCGGCACCAACATGCTGCTCTCCACCTTCACCCTCGGGCTCGCCTCGGCCTATGTCATGATCCGCATCGCGAACTTCGTCACCGAAAACCTCGAGATCGTCGGCGAGCAGGACTTCGCGGGCATCGCCCAGAGCCTCAAGCCGTTGCCCGGGACCGGCGAAGGCCTCGCCGACGCGTTCGACGTCGGGGAGTTCTGATTGGCGCTCGACTACGCCGGCGAGTTCAACGACGGGCGCACCGCCGCGCGAACCCCGGTGACGGTGCGCTTCGGCAGGCAAGGGCTCGAGCTCGAGGGCGAGGACGGCGCGCCGGTCGCCACCTGGGTCTACGAAGACCTGTCGCTTGCCGACGAGCCGCACCGGCGCCAACCGGTGAGGCTCGCCCACGCCGCGCAGGCCGACGCCCGGCTCACCGTCGCCGACCGCGGATTCCTGAGGCCGCTGCTCGCCCTCGCGCCCCACCTCAGGCGACGCGGCGTGCTCGGCCGCCGCCCGTGGCTGCGTCTCGCGCTCGGGGCCGGCGGCGTCGCCGCGGTGGTCGCCATTCTCGTCTACGGCTTGCCGCGCGCCGCCGAGCCCATCGCGGCGCTGATTCCGGTCGAATGGGAAGAGGCTCTCGGCCAACAGGTGGCGGCGGAATTACTGGGCGGCGGGGGCGGCTGCGACGGCGACGCCGGCGTCCGCGCGCTCGGGCGGCTGACCGACCGCCTGGGGGCGGCGGTGGAGAGCCCGTACCAGTTCAGGGTCGCGGTCGCCGACGTCGGCGACGTCAACGCCTTCGCCGCGCCAGGTGGCTACATCGTCCTGCTCCGCGGCCTGATCGACGCCGCCGACACCCCGGACGAGGTGGCCGGCGTGCTCGCCCACGAGATCGGTCACGTGATCGAGCGCCACGGCACCGAACGCATCATCCGCGCGACCGGCCTGGCGCTGCTGTTCGAGATCCTCGTCGGCGACGTCTCGGGCCTCGTCGGCCTCGGCGCCGGTCTCGCCGAAATGCTTCTCGGTCTCTCGTATAGCCGCCAGGACGAGGCCGAGGCCGACATCATCGCCGTGCGGATTCTCGCGGTGGCGCGAATCCGCGCCGACGGCCTGGCGCGCTTCCTCGAACGCATCGCCGACGAGGATGGCGACGCGGCCCAGGCGCTCGCCTACTTCTCGTCGCATCCGTCGGGCCAGGCGCGCGCCGACGCGGTGCGCGCGGCGGCGGGCGCGGGAGGCGCGGCGATGTCGCCAGCCGACTGGCGGGCGCTCAAGGCGATTTGCGGGTGAACCAACGCGCCCGCGCGCGCCGTTGACGGCGGCGTTCGCTGCTATAGTCTGCGAGCCATGACGGCGTTCGGCGGCACGGACTTCAGCGCGGGCGCGGCGTTCATCGACGGCGCCTACGCGCCGATCGGCGAGGCGCGCATCCCCATCCTCGACTGGGGCTTCCTCAAATCCGACTCGACCTACGACGTCGTGCACGTGTGGAAGGGCAGCTTCTTCCGGCTCGAGGACCACCTCGACCGTTTCGAGCGCTCGGTCGCCGGCCTGCGCATGACGCTTCCCCACAGCCGCGCCGAGATCGCCGGGATTCTTACCGAATGCGTCCGCTTGAGCGGCCTGCGCGAGGCCTATGTCCAGATGCTGTGCACCCGCGGGGTGCCGCCGCCGGGGAAGCGCGACCCGCGGGACTGCACCAACCGCTTCGTCGGCTTCGCCATCCCCTTCGTCTGGATCGCCGACGCCGGGCAGCGCGCCCGGGGCCTCCACCTGATCGTCAGCTCGGTGCCGCGCATCGCGCCTGAATCGGTCGATCCGACGATCAAGAACCAACATTGGGGCGACTTCGTGCGCGGCCTGTTCGACGCTTACGACCGCGGCGGCGAAACCACCGTGCTCGTCGACCGCCAGGGCAACCTCACCGAGGGGCCGGGGTTCAACATATTCGCGGTGCGCGGCGGCAAGCTGTTCACGCCGGCGCGCGGCGTGCTCCTGGGCATCACCCGGCGAACCGTCATCGAGCTGTGCGAGGAGATCGGCGCCGAGGTTGAGGTCGGCGCGCTCGCGGCCGATGCGCTGGGCGACGCCGACGAGGTGTTCATCTCGAGCACGGCCGGTGGCGTCATGCCGGTTACCCGCATCGACGGCCGCGCGCTCGGCGACGGCAAGCCGGGCCCACTCACCACCCGAATCCACGACCTCTACTGGTCCAAGAAGGAGGCCGGCTGGCACGCCACCCCGATCGACTACGGCGACGCCGCCCGTGCCCGGGCGGGCGACTGAAAGCGACAGAGTCACCCGGTGTACTACACTGTAATACAATCCATTGTACGACACGGTCGGCGAGCGCGCCGCACGGACATGTATTTAGTTTTTCAATTACTTACGGCGTATAAGTGCACCAGATACCCAGCCCCATGTACGCCGTGTCGTACAGCTGCTCCAATGATGCGGACGGTGTTCCATGTTCCGTGACGGACTCCTCGACGGCAAGCGCATCCTGATCACGGGCGGCGGCACCGGGCTGGGAAAGAGCATGGCGCGGCGCTTTCTCGAGCTCGGCGCGGGCGTCGTCATCTGCGGCCGCCGCGCCGAAGTGCTCAAGGGCGCGGCCGGCGAGCTCGGCGACATCGGCGCGGTCGAGACCCACGCGTGCGACATCCGCGACGCCGCCGCGGTCGAGGACATGGTGGCGGCGATCTGGGCGCACGCGCCGCTCGATGCGCTGGTCAACAACGCCGCCGGCAACTTCATCGCCCGCACCGAGACGTTTTTATCGCCCGCACCGAGACGTTGTCGCTCCGCGCGGTCGATGCGGTGGTCAACATCGTGCTGCACGGCACGGCTTACGTCACGCTCGCCTGCGGCAAGCGCTGGCTCGCCGAGGCGCGCCGCGCGAGCGTCCTCAGCATCGTCACCACCTATGCCTGGACCGGCTCTGGCTACGTCGTGCCCTCGGCCATGGCCAAGGCCGGCGTGCTCGCCATGACGCGCAGTCTGGCGGTCGAGTGGGGCGGCCGGGGGGTGCGCCTCAACGCCATCGCGCCGGGCCCCTTCC